>JANLSP010000451.1:0-3397 GCA_031362485.1 Novosphingobium sp. | reverse complement strand
GGCCAAGGGGCTTTCGACGACGGTCGCCGACTTGCGCTTTGCCAAGCCGCTCGACGAGGAAATGATCCGCAAGCTGATGACCACGCACGAGGTCGTCATCACCGTCGAGGAAGCCAGCATCGGCGGTCTGGGCGCGCATGTCCTGACCTTGGCCAGCGACCACGGCCTGCTCGATGCAGGCCTCAAAATCCGCACCCTGCGCCTGCCCGACTTGTTCCAGGACCACGACGCACCCGACAAGCAATACGACCTCGCCGGGCTCAACGCACCGCATATCACCGATGCCGTGCTCAAAGCCCTCAGGTGGAACGAAACCGGAGTGATGGAGGCGCGGGCCTAACGATCTTTGGCGAAGGGGTTTTTCGTGCTGCGCAAGGTCAGCCGGATCGGTACCGAGGCAAAGCCAAGTTCGCGCCGGATGCCGTTTACCAGATAGCGCTGGTAGCTTTCCGGCAGCAGTTCCAGCCGGGTGCCGAACAACACGAAGCCCGGCGGCCGTGTCTTGGCCTGGGTGATGTAGCGCAGCTTGATCCGCTTGCCGCCTGGCGCAGGTGGCGGATTGGCCTCCAGCGCATCATCGAACCAACGATTGAGCTGGCCAGTCGAAACGCGTTGCGACCAAGATTCGCGCACGGCAAAACCCGCCGCAATCAGATCATCAAGCCCTTTGCCTGTCCTTGCCGAGACCGCCAGCAGCGGCACACCGCGCACTTGCGCCAGGCCATCCTCGAGCGCGGCGCGAATGCCATTGAACAAGCCTGAGGGATCCTCGGCAATATCCCACTTGTTGATCGCCACCAGCAGCGCGCGGCCTTCCTCAAGCACCATCGAGGCGATCTTCAGATCCTGATGCTCAAGCCCTTGCGTCGCATCGAGCAACAGCACGACAACTTCGGCGAAATCGACGGCATGGCGCGCATCGGCCACGGCCATTTTTTCCAGTTTATCGACAACCCGCGCCTTCTTGCGCATGCCGGCAGTGTCGATCAATCGGACCGGGCGTTCATTTCCGGTCTTGGGATCACGCCACATCCAGTCGACCGCGATCGAATCGCGGGTGATGCCGGCTTCGGGCCCGGTCAGCAGCCGGTCCTGACCCAGAATGCGGTTGATTAGCGTGGACTTGCCCGCGTTGGGCCGGCCGACAATGGCGAGCTTCAGTGGCGCGGCGGGATCGTCCTCATCGAATTCGTCTGCCGTTGCTTCCTGCGCCTCATGCCCTTCGATCAACGGCAGCAGCGCCTCGAACAGATCTGCAAGGCCCTCGCCGTGCTCCGCCGACAGCGGCACCGGATCGCCCAGCCCCAGCGCATAGGCATCGTACAGACCGCCATCGCCTGCCCGCCCCTCAGCCTTGTTCGCAACGAGCACCACCGGCACGCTCTGCTCGCGCAGCCAGCGACCGATTTCCTCGTCAAGCGGAGTGACCCCGGCGCGAGCGTCGATAACGAACAGCGCCACATCCGCGCCATTCATCGAAACCTCGGTCTGCGCGCGCATCCGCCCAGGCAGGCTCTCCGCGTCCTGATCTTCCCAACCGGCGGTATCGACTATGGCAAATTCGAGGCCAAGCAGTTCCGCTTCGCCCCAGCGGCGATCACGCGTGACCCCGGGCTGATCGTCGACGAGCGCGAGTTTCTTTCCCACCAGCCGGTTGAACAGCGTGGACTTTCCGACATTCGGACGGCCGATGATTATGACCTGTGGCAACATGATCCTGCGCCTGCCCCGGCGCGGCGCACTTGGCAAGCCAAACGGCAAATTCTTGCCGCCTCGTTTACCAAGTCTTGCAGGCCGGATTTAGCCATTGGCATTGTAACCAGTGGTTCATGCCCACACTCCGTTCATCCTTGCTGCTTGCAGCCCTTGCCGCCATCGCCTTGCCGGGCCTGGCAACCGCCGCGGTCGAAATCGGCGGGCGTGCCGACCGGAGCGATTCAGTCGAACCCTATCTGCAATGCGTGCCCTATGCCCGGCGGGTCTCGGGCATCCAGATCTATGGCGACGCCCATACCTGGTGGGAACAGGCTGCCGGACGTTACGCGCGCGGGCGCGAACCGCGGATCGGCGCAGTGCTGGCCTTCCGCCCGAGCGGCAACATGCGGCTGGGCCATGTCGCCGCAGTCAGCCGGATTGTCGACTCGCGCACCGTGCTGCTACGCCATGCCAACTGGTCGCCGATCGATGGCCGGCGCGGCCAAATCGAGGACAATGTCCGTGCGGTCGATGTCTCGCCGGAAAACGACTGGAGCGAGGTGCGCGTGTGGTATGCGCCGATCCAGGGGCTTGGCACCACGCCCTGGCCGACGCGCGGATTCATCTACAACCGCCCTGCCGTGCAAGGCGTGCCGTCCGAGTCACTGGTTCGTTTGGCACGCAGTAATCGACAAAAGCCGCAAAACCGACAGGCGGCGCAAGCCCGCACCATTTCGCCGGATGCTGATCCCATCGGTGCAATTATCGCGAGCAAGACCGCGCGCCTCGCCTCACGCTAATCGGGCCTTGGCGACCGGCGGATCGTCGCCCAGATCCTCAAACCAGGCTTCCACCGCGCCATTGAGCTTGAGCGTCAGCGGTTGGCCTTTGCGGTCAAGCGTCTTGCCTGCCTGAACCCGCACCCAGCCTTCGGAAATGCAATATTCCTCGACATTGTGGCGCACCACGTCCTTGAACCGGATGCCAACGCCGCGGCGCAGCAGATCCTCGTTGAACCATTGGCTCTTCGGATTGATGGCCAGGTGATCCGGCGGCACGTCAGGGCCACTGGCACCGCCGGAAGCGGGGGCGGTAGCGGGGTCAGTCGGGCTGGAGATTTCGTCTTCGCTCATGCTTGGCGGCTCTAAGGTGATCGCGGCGCTTGTCAATTCACGCAGCATTGCCTAAGGGCGCGCCTTCCGTTTCGGCGAGGATGGTGCAGGCGGGCGCGTAGCTCAGCGGTAGAGCACACCCTTCACACGGGTGGGGTCACAGGTTCAATCCCTGTCGCGCCCACCATCCAAAGCCCCGGAAATATTTGCCTCTCCATAAGCTGCCGGTTGCCGGACCTGCACAATGCGGAAACTGAATGCGACATATGCAAGGTCTGCGAGAGATGCGTTGCCCGCAGGGTTTAGTCCCGTGGCGTGATCGTCGCTCATGGCACCGTGGAGAGTGATTGACAGATTTGCCCCGGCCTCAGCAAAGGCATCGATCGATCTGTCGTCGAATGCATCGTGCGACGAATAGAAGTAGGATGATTTTGCGCCATGCTGGCCCGCCAGCGTCGTCGCTTCCAACACCGCAGCGTCGCCATTGTCCACTGCAATCACAAAGGTGCGTGAAACTTGCCGCTCGGTGAATCCTTGAACGGGCTCCGGTTTTTTCGGCTTTCGATCGCTTCTGTGACCGCAGACCAGGT
>JANLSP010000435.1:0-5633 GCA_031362485.1 Novosphingobium sp. | reverse complement strand
AGGTCCGATTTCTGCGGACCCGGTGTGTTGCCGGGTGGCGTTGGGGGACACGACAAAGCCATGAAGGCCACGATTGAACGCGCGACACTGCTCAAGTGCCTGGGCCACGTCCAGTCGGTAGTTGAGCGGCGCAATACCAATCCCATCCTCTCCAACGTGCTGCTCGAAGCCTCGGCCGCCGGCACGCTGAAAGTAATGGCGACCGATCTCGATCTGCAAGTGGTCGAGACGATGGGGGCCGTCTCTGTGGAGAGCGCGGGCGGGACCACGGTTTCGGCGCATCTGCTGTTCGATATTGCCCGCAAGTTGCCCGACGGCAGCCAGGTCAGCCTCGAAGTTGCCGAAAACCGCATGACGGTGAAAGCCGGCCGCAGCCGCTTCTCGCTGCCTATCCTGCCGCGCGACGATTTCCCCTCGATTGTCGAGGGCGACCTGCCGACCAGCTTTGAACTGCCCGCAGCGCAGCTCGCCCAGCTGATCGATCGCACCCGGTTTGCCATCTCGACCGAAGAAACCCGCTACTATCTCAATGGCATTTTCTTCCACGTCACCGAGGATGAACTCAAGGCCGCGGCAACCGACGGCCACCGGCTCGCGCGTTACACGCTGAAGCGCCCCGAAGGCGCCGAAGGCATGCCCGATGTGATCGTGCCGCGCAAATGCGTCGCAGAACTGCGCAAGCTGCTCGAAGAAGCGCTTGATACCAACGTGCTGATCGACCTGTCGGCAAGCAAGGTGCGCTTCACGCTCGGCGGCGAGAACGGCGTGGTGCTGACCAGCAAGCTGATCGACGGCACCTTCCCGGATTACAGCCGGGTGATCCCGACCGCGAATGACAAGCTGCTCAAGCTTGATCCGCGCAGCCTTTATGAAGGCGTCGACCGCGTCGCGACCATCGCCACCGAAAAGACCCGCGCGGTCAAGATGGGCCTGGAGCATGACAAGGTCACGCTCTCGGTCACTTCGCCCGACAACGGCACTGCCGCCGAGGAAGTGTCTGCCGACTATGCCTCCGAAGGCTTCGAAATCGGCTTCAACGCCAATTATCTGAAGGACATTCTCGGCCAGATTGAAGGCGATTCGGTCGAGCTTCACCTGGCCGATGCCGGGGCGCCGACCCTGATCCGCCAGAACGACAAGAGCCCCGCGCTCTATGTCCTGATGCCGATGCGGGTTTAACATCATGGCGTGTTCGATCATCGTCACCGGCGGCTTCGGAATTCTGGGACAGGCCGTGGCCGAGGCATTCGCCGCGGCGGGTGACAAGGTTGCCCGGCTCGACTTTGCCCCCAGCCCCCACAGCCCGCTTGCCGGCGCGCTCGACATTGGCGGGATCGATCTAAACGACGCCGCTGCAACCGAGGCGGCACTGGGCCAGGTCGCAAAGGCACATGGCGGGCTCGATGTACTGATCAATGTCGCCGGCGGTTTCGTCTGGGAGACACTGGAAGGCGGCTCGATCGACACCTGGGCAAAAATGCAGGCGATGAACCTCACCAGCAATGCGACGATCACCAAGCTGGCGCTGCCCTTGCTGAAGGCCTCGCCCGCAGGCCGCATTGTCAACATCGGCGCGGGCGCAGCAGTCAAGGCGGGCATGGGCATGGGCGCCTATGCGGCCTCCAAATCGGGCGTTCACCGCCTGACCGAAGCGCTCGCCGAGGAACTCGCGGGCACCAGCGTCACGGTGAACGCGGTGCTGCCCAGCATCCTCGACACGCCGACCAACCGCGCCGACATGCCCGATGCCGATACCTCCACCTGGGTTCAGCCGGCGGCACTCGCCGAAGTCATCCAGTTCCTTGCCTCAAACGCCGCGCGCTCGATCAGCGGCGCGCTGATCCCGGTGAGCCGCGGCGGGTGAGCGAGAGCAACGCTGCGCAAAACCAGCCGCCCGGCTATGTCCCGCCCCGGGTCTGGACCTGGGAAAAACCCAGCGGCGGCCAGTTTGCCAGTATCAACCGGCCGATTTCCGGCGCGACGCGCGAGCAGGACCTGCCGCGCGGCAAGCACCCTTTGCAGCTCTATTCGCTGGGCACGCCCAATGGCGTCAAAGTCACGATCATGCTCGAGGAGTTGCTGGCTGCAGGCCACGGCGGCGCTGAATATGATGCCTGGCTGATCCGTATTCATGAAGGCGACCAGTTTGGCAGCGGCTTCGTTGCTGTGAACCCCAATTCCACGATACCGGCGATGCTGGACCACTCGGTGGACCCTTCGGTTCGGCTGTTCGAAAGCGGCTCGATCCTGTTCTATCTCGCCGAGAAATTCGGTGCCTTCCTCTCGGCAGACACGCACACCCGCGCCGAGACGATGAACTGGCTGATGTGGCAGATGGGAGCCGCGCCCTATCTTGGCGGCGGTTTCGGGCATTTTTATGCCTATGCCCCGTTCAAGATGGAATATCCGATCGACCGTTTCGCCATGGAGGTGAAGCGGCAGATGCACGTGCTCGACACCCATCTCGCCGCCCACGAATACATGGCCGGCAGCGAATACTCGATCGCCGACATCGCCATATACCCCTGGTACGGCCTGGTGATGCGCGATGCCTACAGCGCGCAGGAGTTCCTCTCGGTCCACGAATACACCCATGTCGAACGCTGGGTGCGTCAGCTCGAAGCCCGCCCTGCGGTCCAGCGCGGGCGGATGGTGAACCGGGCAGTGGGCAATCCGGACAAGCAACTGCGCGAACGCCACGATGCACGCGATTTCGAAGTCAACACTCAGGAAATGGTCGAGGCGCGCGGCGGAACGCGGCTTTAGGCGGCGGCTGGGGCCGGCTCACCCTCCAGCCGACCCAGCCCGTAATCTCCCGCAATCGTGCTACGCCGCGCCATGCGGCTGTAGCGCGGGTCGTGGCCACTGACCGAGTGGATGAAGCGCCAGTTGTCCCAGATTGCCATGTCTGTCGGCTTCCACTGGTGCCAGTAGGGCTGCATCACCCGAGTGACTTCGCGCCACAATCCGGCCAGCAGCGCGTCACCGTCCGGACCCTCCCGCCCTTCGATCCCGGCAGCTTGCCACGGCGCGATATGCACCACTTTCTCGCCGCTGGGCCGCGTCCAGACCGCCGGGTGCACCGCGCGCGGCTTGGCTTCGGCTTCTTCGAACAGCTTCGCCAGCAGCGGCTGCGCGGTGACCAGCTTCCAGCTCTCCGGCATGCCGAAGCGCTGGCGGTGCATCATCAGCGCTTCGTGATAGACCACGGACAGCCCCTCCGCCTTGGCGCGCCATTCGGGCGACAGCGAGTTCCAGATCTGCACCCCGTCGGCAAAACCGGTATTCCCGCGTTCCGGCGGAATGTCGGTCAACCGCAGCACTCCGCCGCGATTGAGCCGGGCGACATAGCAGGCATCGAAATGCCAGTTGACCCAGCCGGCGACTTGCCTCCCGTCAATCTCGAACACCGTGGTGTCGCCGCGCTCGAAGGCGAGATCGATCATCCCGGTCGCGCCCTCTTCCTCGATCTTGGGCACATTCTTGATCGTGTATTCCTGCATCGGCCCGAAAATCGAGCTGACCTCGACCTGGAGGGTGTTGCTGGGCTCCATGCCCTCGAACACGATCATGCCGCGCTCCTCGAAGACATCGCGGACATGCTGGCGCGTGGCCTCGTCCTTCACGCAAGTCCAGTCCAGCCCGGTGATCCGGGCACCAAAAGGCAAGTCGTCACGCAGTGGGCGCACGGCGATGGCGGTCATGGCGGCAGGCACGGGCCTCTCTCCTGATTATTCTTTTATGTGGCTGAGTGTGCCAGTGGTGTTTGCGGTGGGCAAGTCCGGTCGCTCAGCCCGCCCCGGCCTGTTCCAGCGCCACCGGCATCGTCGTCGGCAGTGCCGCCAGCTGCGCCAGCGCGCGGGGAACCGCCGCCTTGCCGATCGGCGCGGCATGGGCACTGACGATCACTTGCGGATCAAGCGCGGCGACTTTGTCCACCTCGGCGCGAAAGCGCGCGGGATCGACCATGGCGATCCATGGGCAGACGGTGTGGTGATGAAAGCTCGCCATGCCCTTCTCCCACAGCGGCGCGGCGATCTGATCCGACCAGTCCACCACCCCCTCGGGCATCGGCGCGCAGAAGGCGTCGGTTGCATAATAGACCCCGGTCGAAGGATCGAACAGCGCGCGCGTGTAGGGACTGTCATAGACCGGCGGGCGCGATGCGCGCAGCACCCGGTCACCGACATCGAATGCGTCGTCAGCGCCAAGTATGCGCATCCGGTCCGCCGCAATGCCCAGCGATGCCCCCGCGCGATAGGCCTCGCCCTGGCTGGTTACCATCATGGCAGAGGGGCAGCGGGCCATCGCCTCGACCAGATTGCCCGAATGATCGGTGTCGAGGTGGCTGACGAAGATCCAGCGGACGTCATCGGGGGCGACCAGCGAGAACACGTCCGCGAACCATGTCGGTGCGTGGATGCCCATGCCGGTATCGACCAGCACCGGCTCGGCGCTGAGGATCACCATCGAGTTCAGGTTGGTGAACGTACCCGCGACGGACGGCGTGACCGCGCGGATGACGAAGGTATCGCGCGCGACTTCGAGCGGGGGCTGACGGGGGGCTGAATCCGGCATGGGCACGAACATGCCAGCAATCGGGCGGGCAGTCACTGCCAAGCCGGCAGATGTTGGATTTGGCGGCGCAGGCGCAAAGCGGCGGCGCAGGAACACGGGCGGACGGATGCGGCCGGTGCTGCAGTCCCGAACCATACGGGCGTGGCTGCATGACTTTCTGGCGAACGGCCGGCAGGTGTCAGACGATAACCGCCGGCTCGGCCCTGCGGTCAGTGGTGCTGGCGGTGAGGGCTCGCAATTGGCCGCCTGGCATTGGTCCACGATCCGGGTTGCGGCGCCGAAGCACCGGCCTTTGCACGGGGAGCGGAGGCAGCTCGCGAGACCGGCCCCGACATCCGTCGCTGGTTCAACCCTTGCGGGCTGAGGCTGGAGCGTATAACCGATATGGTTTGTTTTGTCAAGTGGAAGGCTGGGCGGCGGCACCAGAACACGCTGACGCTTGCCCGCGATACCAGTTTTAGGTATCATGCAGAGCATGGCTGGAAAGAACACCTCGATCACGCTCGGCGACCATTTCGCCGACTACGCACGCGGCAAAGTTGCTTCGGGCGAATATGGTTCGACCAGCGAAGTAATCCGCGATGCACTCCGGCTCCATGAGGAGCGGGCGGCGTTCAAGTCAAAGCTGTTGGAAGCAATTGATGAGGGGCTTGCGAGTCCCGTCGATGAGAGCTTCGACATTGACAATTGGTACGATACCGAATTCGGCAAGCAGTGATGCAGCTGAAATTCCGCGCGGCAGCATCCGCTGATATGCGCCGCGTCTCGCGCGAAACCCGCGCCCGCTGGGGCGAAGCGCAAGCTGCGAAATACGCGGCACAGCTGCGCGACGACATCAAATCGCTTTGTGAATTTCCGCTGCGCTTTCCCGAGTTCGCCAACCGTCCCGGACTGCACCGGATGAACAGCGGGCGGCATGCGGTGTTTTATCTGGTGCTAGAATAGCGGGTAGAGATTGTGCGTGTGCTGCACGGGGCGAGAGATCTGGAGCAGTGGTTGGGGTGAATTTGGCTTACTGTCCTCGGAATTACTGCCTTACTTGGCGCCTTTGCGCC
>JANLSP010000406.1:0-6212 GCA_031362485.1 Novosphingobium sp. | reverse complement strand
GCTGGCGGCGGCGTGTCGGTCATCGCCGCCCCCGATACGATCATGCCGCTGGAATCGGTCGATACCGATGTGTTGCTGCGCATGATCACGCTGCTGCGCCAGCATTATGGCTGTGTGCTGCTTGATCTTCCCGCCAACTGGACCAACTGGACGCTGTCATCGGCGCTGGCGGCGGATTCGATCCTGCTGGTGGTTGAACTGACGGTCTCCAGCTTGCGGCAGGCCAAGCGCCGGCTTGAACTGTTCCGCTCGGTCGGCATTGAGGATCGCGCGGTGCAGATCGTCGTCAATCGCGTGGAAAAGCGGTTGTTCCGGGCTATCAATCTGGACGATGTTTCGCAAACCCTCGGGCGGTCGGTACTGGGAAGCGTGGCGCTCGAAGCTCCGCTGGTCAGCGCGGCGCAGAACCAGGGCATTCTGGTCAGCCAGATGCACCGCAAGAGCCACTTCGCCAAGGATATCGCCCATATTGGCGCGCTTATGCGTGACGGGCGTCTGGCAAGAGGCCAGTGAATATGTGGCAACTCCGCCGCACAGGAGCGCATGCGGAGACGCCCGCAGTCCCGGGCACGGCGGTGATCGCGCCAAGCGTGGAACCCCACCCCCAGTTCGAGGTTTCGGATCGCATCCTTTCGCTGAAGGTTCAAATTCACAAGCAGCTGCTAGATCGGATCAACCTGTCCCTGCTCGACAAGATGCCGCGCGAGCAGATCGCCCGCGATGTGGCGGACATCGTCGGCGAATTGCTGGAAGCCAACGGCGAAGCCCTCAACCGCAACGAACGCGCGGCTCTTTGCAAGGATGTTCTCGACGAACTCTTGGGCTTGGGGCCGCTGGAGCCCTTGCTCAAGGACGAGACGATCAACGACATCCTGGTCAACGGCCACGAGACAGTTTTTGTTGAGCGGTTCGGGATGCTGGAAAGGGTCGCCACCCGCTTCCAGGACGAGAAGCACTTGCTGCGCATCATTCAGAAGATCGTCAGCGCGGTAGGCCGCCGGATCGACGAGTCTTCGCCCTTCGTCGATGCCCGCCTGGCCGACGGCTCGCGGGTCAATGCGATCGTCGCGCCGCTGGCGATTGACGGTTCACTGCTGTCGATCCGGAAGTTTTCCAAGAAGCCGATCAGCATGGCCAGGATGATCGAGATTGGCTCCGTTCCGTCGGCTATGGCCGATGTTCTCCAGGCAGTTGTAAAGGGGCGCCGCAACGTCATCATTTCGGGCGGCACCGGCTCGGGCAAGACGACCATGCTCAACGCCCTGTCATCCTATATCGACGAACGTGAGCGCATCGTCACAATCGAGGATTCCGCCGAGCTTCAGCTTCAGCAGGAGCACGTCGCCCGGCTGGAGACGAGGCCGGCGAATATCGAGGGCAAGGGCGAGGTCAGTCAACGCGATCTGGTCAAGAACGCGCTCCGCATGCGGCCCGACCGGATCATCTTGGGCGAATGCCGTGCCGGCGAGGCCTTTGACATGCTCCAGGCGATGAACACTGGCCACGACGGCTCGATGACCACGGTGCATGCCAACACGCCGCGCGACGCGCTTTCGCGCATCGAGCAGATGGTCGGCATGAGCGGGATTGATATTCCCGCCCGCTCAGCCCGCGCGCAGATCGCCGCCGCTATCAATGTTGTACTCCAGATCGGCCGGCTTAGCGACGGCAAGCGCAAGGTACTCTCGCTTAGCGAAGTGACCGGCATGGAGGGCGAGACGATCACCATGCAGGAGATTTTCCGCTTCAAGATGAGCGGCAGAGACGATGCCGGGAACGTGCTGGGCCATTTCGAGGCTACCGGCATTCGTCCCAAGTTCGCATCCGAGCTGGCCAACCTCGGGGTTCACCTGGATCCGGGTCTTTTCAATCCGCAGACGCGATTCGAAGCCACATGACAGGGCTGCTCATCCGGCTGGTCATCCTGATCGCGATCTTCGCGTCCGTATTCCTGATTTCGCAGATCTTGATGAGTTCGATCGTGAATTTGCGCAGCGAACGCAGCGCGGTCAATCGCCGGCTTAACATGCTGCGCTCGGGGATCGATCGCGATCAGGTAAACCAGAGCTTGCTGAAGAACGCGCCGCCGGTCCTGCGGCCGGATGCAGGAGTGCTGGAGAGGCTTCATGTCCGGTTTATCCGGAACGTGATGATGTCCGGCGTGGGTTTCGAAACGCGCCAGGTTCTGGTCGGCATGGCGATTGGCTCCTGCGTGCTGACAGGCGGCATCCTGCTCCTTGCGCTAGGGGCGCAATTCCGCCTGACCGCCGGTGTGATCCAGCTTGTCCTGGTCATCGCCGTGGCCATCGCCGTCGGTTTGCCGCTGATCGTCATCAGCAATCTGGCACAGCGCCGCTACAAACGCATGGAAGAGCAGTTTCCGATCGCAGTCGATATCTTCACCCGGTCACTGCGTGCCGGGCACCCGATTGCATCGGCAATTTTTCTGATAACCGAAGAGATGGGGGATCCCATCGGCAGCGAATTCGGCCTGGTTTCGGATGAAGTCTCTTATGGAGCGGAACTGACCGACGCCTTGGCTGCGATGGCCGAGCGCTGGAACCTTGAAGACATGCGGATGTTTGTCGTCTCCGTCTCCGTGCAGAGCGAGACCGGCGGCAACCTCGCCGAAATTCTCGAGAACCTGTCGTCGGTGATCCGCGCGAGGGCTTCGATGTACATGAAGGTCCGGGCGCTGAGCTCGGAAGGGCGGATGAGCGGATGGATGCTGACTGTTCTGCCGGTGCTGACGCTCATCAGCATGTTTGCGGTCAACCCGGGCTTCTATCTCGATGTCGCGCAGGATCCGATTTTCCTGATCGGCTTTCCAGGGCTGATGCTGCTTTATACTATCGGGGTTCTGGTGATCCGCCAAATTGTCGATCTGAAGGTCTGAGATGATAGATTTTCTCGCCGCCAACCCTGTCGCCCGGCTTGCCGCCCTGATCGTGCTGTTTGCGCTCGTTGTGGGCGTGGCGCTCGTGGTGCTGACGGTGGTGCGGAGACGAGTCGGCGTACGCGGCGAGCTGCGTTCGATTGCGGAACGGCAAGGCGGTATCGCCGGGCCGTCCACGCTACGCGACCGGCGCGACGATCAATGGAGCCGACTGGTCGACAGGATCGAGCGCGCCGGCCTCAATCTGACCGATACCAAGTCGGATCAGCTACGCGACAAGATGGTTGCGGCAGGATACGATTCCCCCTCCGCGCCCAGGATCTATACGCTGATCCGGCTGATGCTCGTGGTCGCATTGCCAACCTGTTTTGTTGCGCTCAGCCTGGTCAGCGGCAAGGAATTGTCGTATATCAAGCTTTACATTTTCGGATCGATTGCGGCGATGGCAGGCTTGTATCTGCCCGCCCTGTTCGTTCGGGCCAAGGCCGACCGGCGTAAGGACGATCTGGTCAATGGATTTCCCGACAGCCTGGACTTGATGCTGGTCTGCGTCGAGGCCGGACTTGGCCTAGAAGCCGCTCTGGACCGGGTGGGACGCGAAATGGCGACCTCGCATCCGCTTGTGTCAAAAATGCTGACCACTGCAACCTTGCAATTGCGCGCTGGCGCATCACGCGAAGCGGCGTTGCGCAAGATGGCGGAAGCTGCACGGGTCGACGAGATCGGCTCGTTCGCCACCCTGCTGATCCAGTCGGACAAACTCGGTACCAGCATCGCCACGACCTTGCGCATCTATGCTTCGGAAATGCGCGAAAAGCGGCGGATGCGGGCAGAGGAAAAGGCGCACCGCATTCCCGTTCTGATCTCGATTCCACTCGTCACCTGCATGTTGCCGGTGATGATCGGCGTGCTCATGCTGCCCGCCGCAGTCCGCGTTGTCCGTCAACTTATTCCAGCCTTGACAGGAGGATAGAATGCGTAACATCCCCGCACGAGCCGTTGTTCTGATCGCGCTCTCGGTCCCGCTTGGAGCCTGCAATTCCTTCCTCGGCATCAGGTTTGCGCGCCATGCGCCGCACGCGGCGCCGACGCCCGAGGCCGCGCCTGCGGCGGCAATGCTGGCAACACCAGTAAGGGCCGATAGTGCGACGTCGGCCGGACGCCGACAGCTTGCCGATGGCCAGCCCGGGCTCGCCATCGAATCTTTCCAGCGCGCCTTGGCCAACGGCGAATCTATTGCCCCTGCGGTCAATGGGCTGGGCGTCGCCTATGCCCGCCTCGAGCGCTTTGATCTTGCCCAGCGCTATTTCCAACAGGCGATCGCCAGCGATCCGGCCAATCCGCAATATGCCGACAACCTCGTCCGGCTGACGCGGTCACCGGTCTTTGCGATGCACCAGGCCCGCGCTATTGCCCGCGCTGCGATGCAGGTCGCCGTAATACCGGAAGTTGGCACCCAGGCTGCCAGGACTGCGAAAGCCGCTCCCGCCGTGGGCAAGCTGCAGCGCGTCTCGCGAGGCGAAGTCCGTATCGCGACGGCTGCGCCCCAAGCGGCACCAGTCGCCAGAGGCTATTCACCGGTCGACAAGCAGCTCAAGCCGCTGGTCCGTGTTGCTCTCGGAGGAGCAGAGCCGTCCCGCCCGCAGTCCTTTGTCAGAATCGTCATCCCGCAAGCGAGCCCTGCTAGTGCCGCACCCAAGCCCGGTGACGCTGGCTCGCGCCGTTGAACCTTGAAGCATGGGTGCCGCTCGCGGCACTAACCGGACTTTGCGTGAGTGCCGCATGGCTTGATCTGACCCGGCGCCGCATCCCCAACTGGCTTTGCGGACTGACCGCCATTGCCGGGCTGGCCGTGGCGGGGATGCTGGGCGGCTTTGGCGGACTTGGCAGCCACGCCCTGCACATGATTTTCGCCCTGCTGGGCGGAATGGGCCTGTTCGCGCTGGGCGGCTTTGGCGGCGGGGATGCGAAGTTCTATGCCGCCGCCGCGAGCTGGTTCGGCCTCGGCCAAAGTGTGCTGCTGCTGATCTGCGTGGCGCTGAGCGGGCTGCTGCTGCTGATTGGATGGGTCGGTTACCGGCGCGTGAGGGGCCTGCCGCTTCGGCGGACCAAAGACGCGCCATTCGATGGCCTGCCCTATGGCGTGGCGATTGCGGCGGGAGCAATTGCGGCGTCCTTGATCTGAGCGTCAAGGCACCAGATCGGGCGCGCCTTCGCGGCAATCGCCCCAGATCGCGATCAATTCAAGCCAGGTGTCAATAGCCCGGTATGCCGCGACCCTCATTATGAATTTGTTAACCATAATCCGCGATCAAGGCAGGCGGCTCCGGCAATTGTTTGCACTCGCCCGGACCCGCAATGATGGAGGGTTTGATGACTTTCTACACGATCATGCATCCGTTGCAGGCATGGCGCGGCTACAAATGCGTCCGCGAGCGGCTGCTCGAGATACGGGCCATGACCTTGCGCTGATGGTCACTTTTGCTATGCTAGCAGTTCAATCTTGAAACACAGGCATCTTGCCGCTGGCATTAATTTTGTATCCGGTCTTAAGTCAGCACATGGGACACTTGGGAAGCACCACACCTGCTTTCGTGATCAAGGCGGAGGAACTTGCCGCCCTGAACTATATTGCGCCCGATCACCCGCCGCCGTTGCTGTACGAGTGGATCAATCGCGGGACCGATCAGCCATTGCGGCCCACGACGATCGACATGCTGCTGCGGACGCTTCCGGAGGGTTCCCAGACGCCAAGTGTCGAGCGCCTGCATCAATCCTCAGGACTGCGCCTTGCCTTTAGCACCGACGAGGAACGTAACCGCTTTGCGGCTGCGTTTGCGGCCGCCCGCATGCAGCAGGGACTCAAGAAGAACTCTGTCCTGACGGCGATCTTCGACTGCAGGGAAGACGCCGAGAGCGTCGTGCCGGAGCTGATCGAGGCGGGCATCCCGAAGGACGCGATTTCGCTGTTGTGGCGGACGGGGAAATACGTCGATGTCGATGGCAGCGAGCGTCAAGGTCACAGCAAGCTTAGCATCGCCGCCGCTGTTGCCGGCGGCGGTGTTGCGGGTGCCTTGCTCGGTGTCGCAGTGATCGCAATCCCGGGATTGGGCGCGGTCGCGGCAGCCGGCGCGCTCGCCTCGTCGGCCGTTTCGTCCGTGGCCGCTGTCAGCGCGGTGATCGGCGCGACCGGTGGCGCAATCGCCAGAATGCTGACCGACCTCGATGTCGATGGCAACGATGCCAGCTATCTGGGAAGGCAAGTTCAACGCGGGAAGGCACTTGTGGCAATCGATTTGCTGGTCGCCGCCGGCCA
>JANLSP010000401.1:0-4173 GCA_031362485.1 Novosphingobium sp. | reverse complement strand
ACAATCTGCTGCGCGCTCATGCTGCCGCCGAGACTGTCATCGCCCGAAGGCGCGTGCCCGGTCGTCAGCCGGGCGGTGCCGAGGCCATAAGAGACCTCGAGCGGACGCTCGCTCCAGCTCTCTTGCGATTTGATGAAGTCGAGTTTCGCGGGGATTTCGTCGGGCTTGGTGCGAAAGGAGATGATCCAGCCCGATCCATGCTTTGCCACGCGGCGCAGTGCCGGCTTGCTGTCGCCGCCGATCCAGATTGGCAGGTGCGGCTTTTGCACCGGCTTGGGCGCAAAACCGATCTCTTCGAAATTGACGTACTTGCCCGAGAAGCTCGGTCTGTCCTGAGTCCACAGCGCGACAATCGCCTCCAGATACTCATCCGCGATCGCCCCGCGCTGTTCCCAGTTGACGCCAAAATAGTCGTATTCCTTGCGGATCGAGCCCAGCCCGAAAGTTACGTGCATGCGCCCGCCGCTCATCCAGTCGGCCGTGGCGAGAGCCTTGGCATGGTAGAGCGGCGATAGGAGCGGCAGGATGGTGACGCAGGAATTCAGCGCGATGCGAGTGGTCGCACCGGCCAATGCGGCCTGCGCGGTGGTGGCATGCAACCAGAAAGGCCCCGTGTGCAGATCATCGGGCGGGATAGCGATGTGCTCGGGAATGGCAATCATGTCATAGCCCAGCTCCTCGGCGCGGCGCGCCATGCGGAGCTGATCCGGTCCACTCACTGCCAGCTCCCAGGGCTGCAGCATGGCCTTGATTTCCATCAGATGTGGTAGGGCAAAAGTCAGCTTCATGCGCGAAAGACTGAGGCATCGCGAAAGACTCGGCAAGCGCGTTTGCCGGTGTTAGGCTTATCGGCAGAAAAAAGAGGATGCTGCTGCAATGATAACCGCGCTCAAGCGGCCTGTGCCGGTCTATGATCCGGCCAAGGGCTTGCTACATAACGATCATTTCCAGTTGGGCTATGTGACTAACGATCTGGCTGCCGCCATGGAATTCTTCGGCCAGCGCTTCAACATAACCCGGTTCCGCGAGAACGATTCAGACCTTCCGGGCGGCGGCCGGGTTTGCACCCGCACGGCCTGGGTCGGTTCGATGATGTATGAGATTGTCATGGGGTATGGCGAGGACATGGAAGTATTCAGCGACTTTGCCCCGCAAGGCTCAGACTTTGTGCTGAAGTTCCACCACTACGGTTTTCTGGTACCGGACGATGCCGCATGGCAAGTGCTGGAAGCTGAAATAACACGCAGTGGCCTGCGATTGCGCCGGCCCAACGATATGCCGGGTTACGTCAAAACCTGCTTCGTCGAGGTGCCCCACCTGGGCCATATGCTCGAATACATCCTGCCGCGCGAAGGCCTGATGGAAAAGATGAACGTAACACCGGTTGCCTGAGGGGAAGACTGCGATGCCTGACACCGCGACGCTCGAAACCGAGAGACTGACAGCCTCGATCGGCGCGATCGTTCACGGTGCGGATCTGTCACGTCCGCAATCGCCTGCAGAAGTGATCTACATCCGTCAGGCCCTGCTCGATCATGGCGTGATCTTCTTTCAGGGCCAGCACATCACCACCGAGCAGCATTGGGCCTTCGATCAGTATTTCGGCATGCCGATGTCGGAGGAATCGGGCGGCTCGCCGCAAGATACCGCCGCTGACGTGATGCATGCCGATCTCGCGCCCGTTCGCCACGCGACGGCGGTCTGGCATGCCGACACGACATCGCTTGCCCGCCCGCCCTGGGGCACGACGCTGCGCGCGGTGCAATTGCCGCCGGTGGGCGGCGACACCTGCTGGTCAAGCGCGCAAGCAGCCTTTGAGGCGCTGAGCCCGCGCTGGCAGACGATGCTTGATGGCGCCACGGCGGTGCATGCGGTCGAGCCGCTGATGGTGCGGATGAAGGACTTCGGTCCGATCTTCCGCGAACGCTTTGTTGCCCATCATGAACCCAGCCAGGTTCATCCGGTGGTGCTCGCCCACCCTGAAACCGGCCGCAAGGGCCTGTTCGTCAACGAGGCCTTCACCACCCGCATACTCGAGTTCGAACCGCCCGAAAGCGACGCGGTTCTGCAAATGCTATTCCGCCATCTCGCCTCACCCGATTTCAGCCTGCGCTGGCGATGGAAGCTGCGGGACATTTGCTTCTGGGACAATCGCTCGGTGCAGCATTATGCCGTGCCCGACTATGAGATCGGACGGGTGATGGAGCGAATCGTGCTCGAAGGCGAGCGACCCTGAGCGGACTGGTGAACCCGGGCAGACTGTGCCAGAGCCAACAGCGACGCGGCCCGCTAGAATGGTTCGCGAACATGGGAAAAAGAAGAGGAGCCGATTGCAGTGAGTAGCGATTCCAGCGCGATAACCAGCCCAGCAGAAGCCAAGACATTTCCCCAGCTGATCCGCGCCGCCGCCGCGAGCTATGGCGACGATACGGCAATCGTGCTGACCGCCGAGACTATCCCCGACGATGCGGCGACTTTCCGGGAACTGGACGAACGCTCCGCGCTGATCGCCAAGGGCCTGATTGCCCGCGGCGTGGGCAAGGGCCACCGAGTCGGCTTTATCTGGGGCAATGGTCCGCAATTTGCCGTGACCCTCGCGGCCATCGCCCGCATCGGCGCGATTGCCATTCCGATCTCGACGTTGATCAAGGCGAACGAACTGGTCCGCGTGCTGCGTCAGTCGGATGTCGGCGGACTGATCGTCCAGCGCAATCTGCTGCGCAACGACTATGCCGAGCGGCTGAGCGATGCGCTGCCCGGCCTGCGCGAAGGCACGAGCCCCGATCTGCGATTGCCCGAAGTCCCTTTCCTGCGCTGGGTGGTCTCGAGCGGCGATGGCCTGCCATCGGGAATTCTCGACCAGTCCTGGCTCACCGATATGGCCCACAGCGTCAGCGATGCCATGCTTGAGGCGGTCGAGAGCGAAGTGCACCCGACCGACCAGATGATCGAGATTTACACCTCGGGCTCGATGGCCCTGCCCAAGGGGGTCAAGCACTGCCACGGTCCGGCGATGTTCCGTGCGGAATACATTTCGCGCATGGCGGAGACGCCGCGCGGCAAGGAGGGATATGCCTTCATGCCGATGTTCTGGGTAGGCGGCCTGATGATGTCGCTGCTGCCCAACTGGAGCGCCGGCGGCTGCACTACCTGCACCGAAGGCACTGCGACAAACAATCGCATGGCAATGGGCAGTGTGCTGCCCCAGGAAGAAATGAATATGTTCACCATCGTCAAGCCGATGTGGGGCCTGGGCATGACCGAGACGATGGGCCCCTATACCTACGGCGACGAGCTGCGCGCCGAGGGCTATCCGATGTGCGCGCCGATGGACCATATCGCCGAACGCTATGAAGTGCGCCTCGCCGACGAGAACCATAACCCGGTCCCCGAAGGCGAGCGCGGCGAAATGCAAGTACGCGGCTATCCGGTGACGGTCGGTCTTCACAAGATGGATCGCAGCGAGTTCTTCACGCCGGACGGTTACTACCGAACCGGCGACATGTGCCTTCAGGAGGGCAGCCGGATTCACTTCGTCGGGCGCGGCGGCGACATGATCAAGACTGCCAGTTCAAACGTTTCGCCCGCCGAGGTGGAGCTTGAAATGATGTCGCTGCCCGATGTACATATGGCTTATGTTGTCGGCCTTCCCGACAAGGAACGCGGCCAGATCGTCGTGGCGGGCGTTATCCCCCGCGAGGGCCACACGCTCGATTTCGCAGCGATCGAAGCCGACCTGCGGGGGCGCCTGTCGAGTTACAAGGTGCCGCGCCTCTACGCCGAGATGAGCCACGCTGATGTGCCTATGCTCCACAGCAACAAGGTCTCGCGGCGGATGATCGAAAAGCTGCTGGCAGAGCGGCTGGGCCGGGAGGCCTGAGCGATCCGCTGGAAAATCGTGCTGGCTAGAGGATTCGACCCCATGACGACCTGATTACAAATGATCAAATCGGCCAGCGCCCAAATTCAAGTTGGGCATGAACGCGGTCACGCGGCGGCCCTGCCGTCGAAAAAAATTCAGCCGAATCAATCGATTGCAGGAATTAAATGGCTCCCCGAGTAGGATTCGAACCTACGACCAAGTGATTAACAGTCACCTACTCTACCGCTGAGCTATCGGGGAGCAGCCCTCTCGGGCAGGAGTGGGCCTATAACAGCGCGAGCCGGTTTGGC
>JANLSP010000387.1:0-15057 GCA_031362485.1 Novosphingobium sp. | reverse complement strand
CTACCAACTGAGCTAAGCCGGCGCCCGGTGCGTGAACGGGTGCGATGCCGCCCATACAATCAGGTGACGCCAAAGGTCCAGCCCTCGGTTTGGGCTATTTGCAGCGTCATGCCGGCCGGCCGCCACAATTCTGCGAGGTTGGCCGAGCGGCGCAGCCAGGCGGCGCCGACAATCGCGTCAGTGGTGTGGTCATCGTAGCGGGCGAGCGGCTTGTGCAGGGCAGAGCCGAGCGCAACCAGCGCGGCGTCGAGCGTCTCGCCTTCGCGCATCTTGCTGCGCCCGCGCGGAACGCCACCTGACCTTGCGGCGATCGTCGTGTAAATCTCGACGATCACTGCGCCGTGCGGGGGAAGAGGATCGAATGGCCAGATCGGAACCTTGCCCGCCAGGCGGTGCAGCATGCGCATGCCGGTGAGGCTCGATTTGCCAACTTGCGCCGCGCCGATCAGATTGAAGCAGCTGTAAGGGGCAAACCCCTGTTCGCGCTGGTCATGCTCGCAGACCCTGAGGCGTCCGCGCCCGGACGGGTGGAGATCGCCCAGTTGGCCGCGCTGGCGGAAGTGGCGGCTCACCTCGGGATGGGCAAGGAAGCTGCTGCAACCAAGATGATCGTCTGCGCCGGAAAGCTCATCCACCAGGGCCCAAAGGCTGCGCGCATCGCCGGGCGAGCCTGCCCAGCCGGGGAAGAAAGCGCCGCGATCAAGGAACGGGAATGCAGTTGACAGGTCGAGGCCGATTACCATGTCCTCCCCCGCATGTGACCCAATCCACTCGGTTACGGCCTCGCGGCTCCAGCCTTTGTCGGGACTGATCGGTATGGGCGCGGCGCTGCCGGCCTCAGCGACGGCAAGCGCCAGCCCCTTGGGCCGCGCGACTGCTTCGCCGGACCAGTCAATCGCCGCAAACCTCGAGAATCGTTTCACCCGGCCGGGCAACCCCGGCCAACCGCGCGGGTGATCCGCCAGGTCTTGCCTGCCGGGCGCGCAACATAGCGATCGCGCGCCACTTTGGCGTAATCCTCGGCACCTTCTGGTATGCGGCTGTTCGGAATGCCGGAAAGGTTGACGCAGGCCTCTCCGCCCCAGCTGTCGACCCGCCAATCGACCAGCGACGGAAACTGGTCGATCATCACTGTACGGCGCAAGCCAACCGGGTCTACGTGCCAGATGGCAAAGCCGTTGAGCGAACCGAAGCCGCTCTCGGAAAATTCGATCGCCGCCATCTGCCGGCGCGAAGGGGAAAACACGGGCTTTGCGCCGGTATCGACCGATTGGCCCCGTCCAGTGCGATCGATGACGATGTGGCCGCCTTCTTCATAGCCATACCAGTCAAATTCGATGAAGCGGAAATCGGCGCTCGCGGTGAAATTGCGGGCCTCGCTGACGCTGGCAATGGCATAGCAGAAATTGGCATTGCCAAGCGTCCAGACAGCAAGATTTGTGCGGTTCGAGCGGATAAGCGCGGCGAGCCGGGGCGGGACCGGCAGCGGACCCTTGCGCGCGTTGAGTTCCTCGTCGACCGGCGGACCTGCCGGGCAGCGCGAAGGGCTGGGCATGTCCGGCGGCGGCGGCGGCGTGGCCTGTGCGCTTGTAGAGGCCAGAGCGGCAGCAAGTGCCACCCCCAGCACCAGTGAAAATCGTGTCATGCCCCGCTCCTTACTGTTTCGCGCCGCTTCTTGTCCCACCATTCCAGCCGTTCGATCACCTGCCGTTCAAACCCGCGCGGGACCGGTCGGTAATAGGTCTGCGCGGTCATGCTTTCGGGCCAGTAGTCCGCCCCGGAGAAGCCGTCCTCGTTTTCGTGATCGTAGGCATAGGCTTTGCCGTGGCCGATGTCCTTCATCAGTTTGGTGGGTGCATTGAGGATATGCGGCGGGGGCGCGAGCGATCCGGTTTCGCGCGCGCTGTTCCAGGCCTCCTTCTGCGCAACATAGGCCGCATTGGATTTGGGCGCGGTGGCGAGATACAGGCAGGCCTGGACAATCGCGAGCTCGCCCTCCGGGCTGCCGAGAAAATGGTAGGCGTCTTTCGCGGCAAGGCACTGGACCAGCGCTTGCGGGTCGGCGAGGCCGACATCCTCGCTAGCGAAGCGCACCAGCCGGCGCAGTACGAACAGCGGCTCCTCGCCAGCGGTGAGCATGCGCGCGAGGTAATAGAGCGCGGCCTGGGGGTCGGAACCGCGCAAGCTTTTGTGCAGCGCCGAAATCAGACCGTAATGCCCGTCGCGGTCCTTGTCGTAGATTGCGACGCGGCGCTGCAGGAACTTGCCCAACGCCGCCGGATCGAGCATCTCGCGCAGGTTGGCGGCATAAAGCGTTTCAGCCTGATTGATAATGAATCGCCCGTCGCCATCCGCCGACGCCAGCAGCGCTTCGCGGGCCTCGGGAGTGAGGGGCAGGGGCTGGCCGGTCAGTTCCTCGGCGCGGGTCAGCAGAACGCGGAGTGCGGGCTCATCAAGCCGGTGCAGAATCAGCACCTGCGCCCGGCTGAGCAAGGCGGCATTGAGCGCGAAACTGGGGTTCTCGGTCGTTGCACCAACCAGCACGACCGTGCCCTTCTCGACGAACGGGAGGAATCCATCCTGTTGCGCGCGGTTAAAGCGATGGATTTCGTCGACAAACAAGAGTGTGCGCTGACCCATCCTGGCCGCAGTCTCCGCTTCGGCGAAGGCCTTCTTCAGATCGGCGACGCCGGAAAACACTGCGCTGATTGAAACAAAGCGCATGCCGACGGCATCGGCAAGCAGGCGCGCGATGCTCGTCTTGCCCGTGCCCGGCGGCCCCCACAGGATCATCGAGGTGAGCCTGCCTGATGCCACCATGCGCCCGATCGCGCCGTGTGGCCCGGTCAAGTGCTCCTGGCCGATCACTTCGGCGAGCGAGGCCGGGCGCAGGCGGTCGGCGAGCGGCGCCCCATCGCCGATGGGCGTAGCGCTTGTGGCAGGGATGTCTGTGGCAAAAAGGTCGGCCATATGGCCAGCCTAGCCGACATTGCAGACAATTGCATCGCTTGCGAATCGGGCCTAGCCTCAATTTCAGGGTCGATTTGGAGGAGGGGTTTCCATGAGCGATACTACACGCGCAGGCGCAGCCTGGCATTTTTGGCTGATCGCCGCTCTCAGTCTGCTGTGGAATGGCTTTGGCGGCTATGACTATGTCATGACCCGCCAGCGCAATCTCGATTACCTGGGCCAGATGGGCAATGCGCAGGATCTGCTGGCCTGGATCGACAGTTTCCCGTTGTGGGCGCAGGTGCTGTGGCCGCTCGGTGTCTGGTCTTCTGTGCTGGGCTCGGTGCTGTTGCTGCTGCGTTCGCGCCATGCGGTTGCGGCTTTCGCCATCTCGCTGGTCGGGGCGGTCGCCAGTTTTGTCGGGCAGTTACTGATCGAGGCGCCGGCTTCGCTCGATACGACTGCCAACAAGGTGATGCCGGTGGTGATCGTCGTGCTGATCCTCGGGCAGTGGTGGTATGCCCGCAGGGTGCGCGGGCAGGGGATCTTGCGCTGACCTAGCCCCGCGCGATTTTCTGGCGGATCAGGCGAATCTGGGTATCGGCAACCGTCTGGTTGATGCGGTCCCACGAAAATTCGAGGCTGCGCGCTTCGCCGGCCGCGCCATGCTGCGCGCGCAACCCCGGATCGGCGATGTAGCGGCGCACCGCTTCTGCGAACTGGTGGACTGCGCCCGGGCGGATCAAGCGGCCGGTCACCTGGTCATCGACCAGGCTTTCGCTGCCGGTCGCGGCGGCGGCCACCACCGGCACGCCGCAGGCCATGGCTTCCAGCGTCACATTGCCGAAAGTCTCCGTGACTGACGGGAACAGCAGGACGTCCATCGCTGCAACTGCGCAGGCCAGTTCCTCGCCCGCAAGATAGCCGGTAAACACTGCGCTCGGCAGGCGGTTTTCCAGCCAGCCGCGCGCCGGGCCTTCGCCGATGATCAGCACCCGGTGCACGACCCCGTGCCGGCGCAGCTCGTCGAGTGCGTCGGAAAATACGTCGAGGCCCTTTTCCATCACCAGCCGGCTCAGGAAGCCGACCACCACTTCATCATCGCCAATGCCCTGCGAACGCCGCCATGCCATATCGCGCCGCCCGGGGTGAAACATCTCGCGATCAACCCCGCGCGACCAGATGCCGACATCGTAGTTCATGCGTCGTTCGCGCAGCACTTGTGCCATGCTTTCGGATGGCGCGACCAGCGCGTCGCAGCGCCGATAGAATCGGCGCAGGATGGCTTCGGCGGCGGGTTCCATCCACGACATGTTGTAATAGCGAAAGTAGGTCTCGAAGCGGGTATGGACTGAGGCCAGCACCGGCAGACCGCGCGAGCGGGCCCAGCTTACCGCACGGTGACCAGAAACGTCGGGCGAGGACACCTGCACGATATCAGGACCAAATTCAGCGAGATCGCGCCGAACGCGCCCCGGAAGCCCCATGGGAAGGCGATAATCGCCGCGTCCCGGAAAAGCGACGGAAGGCAGCGAGACCAGATCACCCGTTGCAATAAAGGCCGGCTGCTCGACTGTGGGCGAATAAATCCGCACCGACGCGCCCTGACGCAGCAGATAGCCCGCCAGCCGGTTCAGCGCCTGATTGGCACCGTCGCGGACGTAATTGTAGTTGCCACTAAAAAGAGCAATGCGAAGGTCAGAAGTCTCCATGCACGGGCGCCTTAGCGCCCGTGCATGGAATTGGCGAGAGGGCGCTCAATAGCGCCAGTTGCGATGGTGATGCCGCCAGCCGTAACCAGCACGCGGACCGCGCCAATCGCGCCGATAACCGCGCGGATAACCATAAGCGGGATACGCATAATAGCGGGGCTGGACACTGTAATAATAGCTTTGGCGCGGATAATAGCCGTCGTCATTGTAATAGCCGTCGTCATAATAATAGTCGCGGTCGCGATCCCGGCCGCTGGAGGCAATTGCTGCCCCAAGCGCAAGTCCGACTACGCCCGCGCCAATGGCGATCGCAGCATCATCGCCGCCGCGCCGGTCATGACGGTAGCCATCGCGCGCGACAGCGGGCTGGGCAACCGCAAATGCAAGCGCTGGTGCAAGCGCCCAGGCGGCAGATTTAAGTCCTTTCATCAGCATTTCACGACCTCCAATGTCCGGCTAGTCACGATTCCCGGCGCGATTCGCCTTGTTGAGCTCTCAGATGAGCACCGCGCGGCTGAACTGGGCGTTAACTCTGTTTTTGCCCGCAAAAAAAGCGCATGGCCCCCGCCCGAAGGCAAGGACCATGCGCCCAGCGACCCTGCCGGGGCAGGGATCCCGTTGTCAGTTGCCGCGATAGTAGCCATTGCCATCGCGATAACCGCGGCGGTCGTAGTAACCATCATCGCCGCGATAGCCGTCGTTGCCGCGATAGCCGTCGTTGCCATATCCGTCCGAGCCGCGATAATAATCGCCATTATCCTGGTAGCGGCGGCCGTTGCGGTCATAGCGACGGCCTTCGCGGTCCCAGTAATAGCCATTGCGCCATTCCCAGCCGCGGTCGCGATAGCGGTCACGGTCCTTGTTGCCACCCGAGGCAATCAGCGCGCCGATGGCGATGCCGACAATCCCACCAATTATTGCTGCGCCGGCAGTGTCGCCGCCGCGGTCACGGTGGTGATAGCCGCCGCCATAATATCCGCCTTGCGCCATGGCGGGAGAAACCGAACCCAGCGTCATAGCGCCGAGGGCGGAGGCGAGAGCGAACTTGCGGATGCGGTTGGTCATGGTCGAAACTCCTGCGGCGGCGGTGTGGCGAGGCGTGATTGCCAGCCCGATTCGCTGCCTTGCATTCAGGTTTAGGCGCGATTTGCTGAACGGATTTTGGCTGAGCTTTGCAGGATTGGTTAATGTTCGCGTGGGATTTGGTGAATGAGCTGCATCTGCGGGTGACAGAGGTCACAGTTTTTTGACCCGGCATCCGGGAATTATCCTTTTAAAATATATGGCGCCAAGCCTGGCAATCCATCCACCGCCAGCAAAACCCACCGCACCCGCGGGAACTTTAACGGCCCGCCGACGTATATACCGCCGATCACATCAGTGGAGGAAAAACCATGATCAATTTCAATAAGCTCGCCATTTCGGCTCTTGCGCTTTGCGCATTTGCTTCGCCTGCCTTGGCGCAGGACATGATCGACGATCCCGATGCCAACCCGTTCACCGGCCTCTATGTCGGGGGCCACGTCGGCGTGGGCTGGCGTGGGAATGACGATGGCGTGAACTCGGTCGCCTTCGACACCGACCGCAACGGTGATTTCAACAATCAGGTGAACACTTCCACCGGTGCCAACGCCTTCACCCCTGGCTTCTGCGGCGGCTTTTCGACCGCCAATGCGCCCGGATCGTGCGCCAACGACCGCGACAAGATCGACTACGGCGTGCGCGTCGGCTTCGATGCCCAGGTCGGCAACGCGCTGGTGATCGGCGTGGTCGGCGAGGCCAACAAAAACGATTCGTCCGACGGCTCCGCGGCGTTCAGCAGCACGCCTGCCGGTTACAGCTTCAACCGCAAGATTGACAATGCACTGTCGCTGCGCGGCCGGGTCGGCTTCACGCCAGGTGCGCGTTTCCTGGTCTATGGCACCGGCGGCGTCAGCTGGGCGAAGTTCGACCGCCAGTTCTCGACCACCAACACCCAGAACAGCTTCACCGAATTCGATCGCGACAAACGGGTTATGGGTTACCAGGTGGGCGGCGGCGCCGAAGTGATGCTGGGCCGCAACATCTCGCTGGGCGCGGAATACCTGTACAGCCGCTATAACGACGACAAGTATTTCGTAGCCATCGGCGCGGGCACCGCGCTGCCGACCAATCCGTTCCTGCTGAACGGTGGCGGGACGAATTTCCGCCCGTCGAACACCGACTTCGGGTTGCACGCGATCCGCGCGACACTAAGCTTCCGCTTCCGCTGATCCAGCGCCAGCGTGATACGGCAGGCGGCGTTCCTTCGGGAGCGCCGCCTGTTTCGCGTCAAGCCGCCTCTTACTTGCGCCCCGCCCTTCTTGCGATCGTTCGGATCGAGCAGCGCCTTGCGCAAGCGGATCGACTTGGGCGTGACTTCGACCATCTCGTGCCTTCGAACTGATAGGCGCCCAGTTCACCGCCCGCGCCCGGATTAGGCGTGGGTACGCGCCGCTTTGTAAGTGCTCTCCCTCATCAACCCTTTGACCTGTCGTCGTGCGCCCGCTTTATCAGGTACTGTCGGATGGCCTCGGCATCGGCCGGACTCAGCGCCGACTTGAACGAGACCATGCCGTTATGTCGCAGTGCACCGTCGATGACGATGGCGCGCACTGCATTGGCATCGCTTATTGTCGCTGAGTTTGCGAGCAGCGGATTGTTGTAGCCGCCCATGTGGCAGACAACACAATACCGGCCATAAAGACTTCTTCCTTGCCCTACTTGCTGAGGCGTTCCAGTCATTGGTGGGAGCGGGTGGCGCGCGCTTTGGGCAAGAGGCGGGGCTACTGGTAGCTTGCCGACGGCACCCAATTTGAACACCAAGAGCCTGCTGCGGTTCGGCGAGGTCCCGCCAAAGCCGGCAAGGACTGCGACATATTGCTCGCCGCCGATCGCATAGGTCATTGGCGCCGCAGCAATGCCGGCCTGTGCCGGGAACGACCACAGTTTTGCGCCCTTGTCGGCGCTAAGCGCGATGACTTCGCCGGTCGCTGTGCCCTGGAATACCAGATTCCCGGCGGTCGCCAGCGTGCCGCCGTTGGTTGGCGCAGCATGGGGCACGCGCCATGCCTCTTTCTGTTGCACCGGGTCCCAGGCGATCAGCGGACCTGACATCGGCGGCAAGCCGGCACTTTGCCCGCTGCCGCCGGCCGGAGCGTCGAGAAGGGAAAGGTCTGTGCCTATCTGATAGCCAATCTCACTCGCCTGCCATTCTTTGTCAGCCGCATAGGGGAAGGCATCTTCGTTGGCCGGAATATAAACAAGGCCGGTTCTGGGACTGTAGCTCATCGCTTGCCAGCTATGGGCTCCGCTGCCGCCGGGCCTGCCGAGGAAGAGTTTGCCGGTCTTCTCATAGCGCGCCTCGGGATTGACATTCGCCTTGCCGGTCTTGGGATCAATGCCGGTTGTCCAGGTTTGCGGGGCAATCGACCCAGCCGAAATAAAGGCTCCGGTCTTGGCATCGAGCACGTAGAAGTATCCGTTCTTCGGGGCATGCAGCGCAACGTGACGCAGTTGCCCTTCGATATTGAGGTCGGCAACGGTAATCTGTGCTGCGCTGTCGAAGTCCCAGCGGTCTTCCGGGGTCTCCTGGAAGTGCCAGGCATAGGCACCGGTGTCGGCGTTCACTGCGACAACAGAGGAAGTGTAGAGACTATCGCCCTCGCGGCCAGCGGCAGCGGGGTTCCAAGGCTCGGCATTGCCGGTGCCGAACAGCACCAGGTTGGTGGCCGGATCGTAAGTAATGGAATCCCAAACCGTGCCGCCGCCGCCCAGCTTCCACCATTCGCCTGACCATGACTTGGCGGCCTTCTCCATTGCAGGATTCTCCAAACCATCGGCCGGGTTGCCGGGGACCGTATGGAATCGCCACAGTTCTTCGCCGGTTTGCGCGTCAAAGGCGGCAAGGTAGCCGCGCGCCTTGTATTCCGCGCCGCCGCTGCCGATGAAGACCTTGCCCTTCGCGATGCGCGGTGCGCCAGTGATCGTATAGTCCTGCTGATTGGGCACGACGACCTTGGACCATTCCACTTTGCCGGTCTTCTGGTCGAGCGCGACCAAACGGCCGTCCAGCGTGCCGACATAGAGTTTCTCGCCATAGAGCGCGACGCCGCGATTGACCGCATCGCAGCAGGCGCGGATCAGCGTTTCGGGCGGCACTTCGGGGTCGTACGCCCATTTGAGTGCGCCGGTGCTGGCATCGTATGCTTTGACCTTGCTCCAGGCCGTGGAAATATAAAGCACGCCGTCATGCATCAGCGGCGTCGCCTCCTGCCCGCGGGTGGTATCGAGGTCGGCGTGCCAGGCGAGGCCAAGCTGGCCGACGTTGCCGTCCGTAATCTGGGTCAGCGGCGAGAAGCGCTGCTCATTGTAATCGCGGCCATAGCTCAACCATTCGTCTTCAGGCGCGTTGGTGAGCATCGCATCGGTCACCCCTACGGTTGCCGGCGGGGAGGGTTGCTTGCTGCAAGCCGCAAGCGGCAGGAGCAAAGCTAACAACAGAGCCTTTAACTTCATCCCGATACCCCCCCAATGTCACGGTGGCCCATCTGTCAGCCGCGCCAGCCGCAACTGCAGCTAGTCAAACGCCGCTTTGTAAATGCTCTCAAGCGGTCGCTCGAACAGGCGCATGACCATGGGTTCGAACTCTTCGAGCGGGGCGGTATCGTAGGCCGGGTCGAAGGCGGGGCAGTCATAGGCATCGATGAAATGCGCGGTGGCGGCGTAGTGGGGGTGGCCCTGGAAGGCATCGCGGGCGTTGCGGTCAAGCCCGACGTGGTGGAAGAAGTTGTAGCCCTGGAATATTGCGTGCTGCGCGACGATCCAGTGGAGTTCCTCACTGACGAAGGGCTTGAGAATGGCGGCGGCGATGTCGGGGTGGTTATAGGCGCCCAGCGTGTCGCCAATGTCGTGGAGCAGGGCCATGACCACATAGGCCTCGCTCTGCCCGTCGCGCATGGCGCGGGTGGCGGTCTGCAGCGAATGGGTCATCCGGTCGATGCCGAAGCCGCCGCAATCGCCTTCCAGCAGCCGCAGATGTTCGAGCACGCGTTTTCCGCCGCTGGCGGCGTAGGGCTTCATGTGGGCCATGATCACTTGCCAGTCCCCAGAGGTGGACTGGGCCATGTCGGTGAAAGTGGCTTGGCGTTCGAGTAGGTCGGTCACGGGCGGGAGCCTCCGCATAGGCGAGAGGCCTCATCCTGCGCCGGTTGCGGATATCAGGCAAGCGAGATTCAAGCCGCCTCTTTCTTACGCCCGGCCTTCTTGCGATCGTTCGGATCGAGCAGCGCTTTCCTCAAGCGGATGGACTTGGGCGTGACTTCGACCATTTCGTCGTCATCGACATAGGCGATGGCCTGTTCCAGCGTCATAACCTTGGGCGGGGTGAGGCGGATGGCGTCATCCTTGCCCGAGACGCGGAAGTTGGTCAGCTGCTTCGACTTCATCGGGTTGACCTCGAGGTCATCTGGCTTGGCGTTTTCGCCGATGATCATGCCTTCATAGAGCGGAGTGCCGACGCCGACGAACAGGATGCCACGCTCTTCCAATGGGCCCAGGGCATAGGCGTTTGCCTCGCCCGAGCCGTTCGAAATCAACACGCCATTCTTGCGGCCTTCAATCTTGCCTTTGTGCGGGCCATACTTTTCGTACAGCCGGTTCATGATGCCGGTGCCGCGCGTGTCGGAGAGGAATTCGCCGTGATAGCCGATCAGGCCGCGACTGGGGGCGGAGAACGTGATGCGGGTCTTGCCGCCGCCCGACGGGCGCATGTCGGTCATCTCGCCCTTGCGGATCGCCATTTTCTCGACGACCGTGCCGGCGTGTTCTTCGTCAACGTCGATCACCACGGTCTCGTAAGGCTCGGTGCGCTTGCCGTTCTCGTCCTCGCCATAGAGCACGCGGGGGCGGCTGATGCCGAGTTCAAAGCCTTCGCGGCGCATCGTCTCGATCAGCACGCCGAGCTGCAATTCGCCGCGACCGGCGACTTCGAAGGAGTCCTTGTCGGCAGATTCAGTAACGCGGATGGCGACGTTGCTTTCGCCTTCGCGCTCCAGACGGTCGCGGATCATGCGGCTGGTCACCTTGGTGCCTTCGCGGCCGGCCATCGGGCTGTCGTTCACGGCAAAGCGCATAGACAGCGTCGGCGGATCGATCGGCTGGGCGTGGAGCGGTTCGGTGACGCTGGGGTCGGCGATGGTATTGGCGACGGTCGCCTGGGTCAGGCCGGCGATGGAAATGATGTCGCCTGCGCGAGCTTCTTCCACCGGAACGCGCTCAAGGCCGCGAAAGGCCATCAGCTTGGAGGCGCGGCCGGTCTCGACAATCTTGCCGTCGTTATCGAGCGCATGGATTGGCGAGTTCACCTTGATCGTGCCGGACTGGACCTTGCCCGTGAGAATGCGGCCGAGGAAATTGTCGCGATCCAGCAGGGTGACGAGGAATTTGAACGGCCCGTCAAAATCGGCTTCTGGGGCGGGGACGTGTTCGACAATCTTCTCGAACAGCGGGGTCAGCGTGCCGGCGCGCAGGCTTGGGTCTTCGTTGGCATAGCCGTTGCGGCCTGAAGCATAAAGGACCGGGAAATCGAGCTGCGCGTCGGTGGCCTCGAGGCTGACGAACAGGTCGAAAACTTCGTCCAGCACTTCCTGGATGCGCTCGTCAGGTCGATCAACCTTGTTGACCACGACGATCGGCTTGAGGCCAAGCGCCAGCGCCTTGCCTGTGACGAATTTGGTCTGCGGCATCGCGCCTTCAGAGCTGTCGACCAGCAGGATGACGCCGTCGACCATCGAGAGGATGCGCTCCACCTCGCCGCCGAAGTCAGCATGGCCAGGCGTGTCGACGATATTGATATGCGTGGTGACGCCGTCAGGCCCCGCCCACTCAACCGAGGTGCACTTGGCGAGGATGGTGATCCCGCGTTCTTTTTCGAGATCGTTGGAATCCATCGCGCGTTCTTCGATGCGCTGGTTGTCGCGGAAGGTGCCCGATTGCCGGAACAACTGATCAACCAGCGTGGTCTTGCCATGGTCGACGTGGGCGATGATGGCGATATTGCGCAGCGGAGCGGGCGTGGACATCTGGAACTTCCGGCAAAGAGATTGGGATAGCGCATGTTGCAGCGCAACACGGCGCGGCGCCTAGCCCAAGTTCGCCCCTTGGGCAAGGACCATGCTGGGCGCGGGCCGCCCCCCGGAAGTGTGTCTGGATGGCAACAGATTTTAATTGCCGGTGATATCCGGGCATTTAGCGTTTGCGCATGCGGGCCGGGATTCTTATTATCATCAATGTAAGGTTCGCTAAGAAATGCAATCGGGGGAGACGAAAGTCAGGGTTCAAATAACCCGGCGTTGTCCTTCCCAGCAAGGGACAAGAATTTATGACCTATTCCGTTCGTTCGAATAACCGCCGTGCCGCTTTTTGGACTGGGGCTGCTGCGCTTTCGCTGATCATGCCGGGCATGGCGCTGGCACAAAGTGCAGACGAAGCCCAGCCGGCAGCAGACGCTGCGGCGGATGAAGCCAATTCGGGCAACGAAATCATCGTTACCGCGAGCAAGCGCGAACAGACGTTGCAGGACGTGCCGATTGCGGTCTCGGTGACCACGCAGGAGACCATTGAGCGCGCCCAGATCCGCGACCTCAAGGATTTGAGCTCAATCGTACCTTCGCTGCGAATCAATACTTTGCAGAGTTCGGCGAACACCAACTTCATCATTCGCGGCTTCGGCAATGGCGCGAACAACGCGGGCATCGAGCCTTCGGTCGGCGTCTTCGTCGACGGTGTTTACCGTTCACGCTCGGCAGCGCAGATCGGCGACTTCCCTGATACCCAGCGCGTCGAAGTGCTGCGCGGTCCGCAGTCGACCCTGTTCGGCAAGAATGCCTCGGCTGGCGTCATCTCGATTGTTTCGCAGTCGCCCAAGTTCGAGTTCGGTGGCAACGTCGAAGCCTCGTATGGCAATTATAACGCCATGGTAATCAAGGGCGTGGTCACTGGGCCGCTCTCCGAAACGGTCGCTGCCAGCCTTGCTGCCGGCTATAACAAGCGCGACGGATATAATCGCGATCTTGGCACCGGCAACAAGACTAACGAGCGTGATCGCTGGTTCGTGCGCGGGCAATTGCTCCTTGCGCCGGATAATGGCTTGAAAGTCCGTATCATCGGTGACTACGGCAAGATCGACGAGAATTGCTGCGGTGTGGTAAATCTTCAGACCGGTCCGGCAACCGGTGTGCTACGGGCCTTGGGCGGCAATTTGAACACCCCGGCACAGCGCTTTGACAAGATCGTTTACAACAATTTCGATTCGACCAACAAAGTCGAAAACTACGGAATTTCGGGCCAGATCGATTATGAAACCGGCCCGCTCAACCTGACCTCGATCACTGCCTATCGCGGAGTCAGTGCCGTCACCAATCAGGATTCGGACTTCACCAGTGCCGACCTGCTCGGTCGCAATTTCCAGGATGTGGACATCAAGACGTTCACCCAGGAGTTCCGCGTCTCGGCCAATCTCGTTGACAAGGTCAATGCGCTGCTCGGCGCGTTCTACTTCAACGAGAAGATCGACCAGGCTAACCAGGTCAGCTGGGGCAATGCAGCGCGTCCCTACGCCAATGCGCTGACGCAGGGCGCCAGCGGCGGTGCGCTGAACCTTGTGTTGCTGGAAAACACCTTCGGCGCACTGGAAGGTGCTCCGACCCGTTACCAAAACCAGTTCTTCATCAATGGGCAAGGTTTCAACGAAACCTATCGTCTCAAGAACGAAGCGATCTCGATCTTTGCACAGGTCGATTTCGAGATTGCCGATCGTCTGACGCTGACCGGCGGCGTCAACTACACGCATGACAAAAAGAACTGGTCGACCAATGTCGTTTCGAACGATGTGTTCGCGGCCGTCAACTTCGATGCCCCGCAATATGCGCCGTTCCGCAACCAGTTGATTTACCAGGGTGCTCTGGCGCAGCAGGTCGGCAGTGCGCTAGGCCTCGGTCGCAATGCCACGGCTGACGAAATCGGTGGTTTCGCGGCAAATCCGGCTACCAATGCAGCCTTCAACGCGATCAACGCTGGATCGCAGGCATTTGCGACGGCCAACCAGAACAACCCGGCGGCGAATCCCCTCAATGGATTGCGGCCGCTGCAGTTCTTCCCGCAATTTCTGAACGTGCCAAATGCCGTTGAGCCCGCCAAGACCAGCGATAGCAAGGTCTCCTACACGGCGCGGATTGCCTACGATGCGTCGGACAATGTCAATGTCTATGCCAGCGTGGCGACCGGCTACAAGGCGAGCTCGGTGAACCTGTCGCGTGACAGCCGACCGTCAGTGGCCGACCGGACGACGATCATTGCTCGTGGACTTGGAGTGCCCAATCTGAGCTCTGGCAGCCGGTCCGCCGGCCCGGAAAGCACAACGGTCTATGAAGGTGGGTTCAAGGGCAACTGGCCGTGGGGTTCGATCAATGCCGCCGTGTTCTACCAGGCGATCAAGGGCTTCCAGTCCAACGTCTTCGTCGGCACCGGTTTCGTCCTGGCCAACGCCGGCAAGCAATCGACATGGGGCCAGGAGATCGAAGCGACGCTCAAGCCGGCCAAGGGGCTGACGATTGGCCTGTCGGGCACGTTCCTCCAGCCGAAATACGACGATTTCAAGCTGTCGGCTTTCGGCGATGCTTCGGGTACCACTCCGGCGGGCATTCCCAAGTTCTCGGGAACCGCCTCGATCCAGTATGAGCATGAGCTTAATGGCGGGGACGAGCTGATTTTCCGGGCAGATTTCCACCACGAGTCCAAGGTCCAGATCGTCGAGGGTCTACCCAACTTTGTCACGACGACGAACGGCGTGCGCAATAACCAGGCCGGACTCGATGCTGCAAAGCCGTTCACGCGGCAGGTTAACGAGCTTAACTCATCGCTTACTTACGCGATGCAGAACGGGCTGGAACTGACTGTCTGGGGTCGGAACATTACCGACAATCGCTACATCAGCACGATTTTCGATAGCCCAGCGCAGCAGTTTTCAGTGTCTGGCTATCCCAACCAACCGCGTACTTTCGGCGGATCGGTGCGCTACCGCTTCTGATCGAGGCGACATTAGCGAAACGGAAAGGGGGGCTTCGGCTCCCCTTTTTTGTTGCCTTGTCCGCGCGATTGTGGTGCCTTCATGATGTCTGCCCCGCGCAGGCCTTGGAGTAGGGGAAGAAAACATGTTGGATTGGATGACAATGCCGCTCAAGCGGTACACCGATTTCTCGGGCCGTTCGCGGCGCAAGGAATACTGGTTTTTCGTACTTGGCGTCTTCATCGCCGCAGTTGTTCTGGGCATTATCGAAGGTATCCTCGGTCTTTCGGGAATGGTTGCCGGAGCCTACGG
>JANLSP010000360.1:0-2164 GCA_031362485.1 Novosphingobium sp. | reverse complement strand
GCCGAGTTGCGCGCCAGTGACCTGCTCGAAGCATTGGGCCTTGGCGAGCGGCTGGATCACCGCCCCAGCCAGCTTTCGGGCGGCGAGCAGCAGCGGGTTGCCGTGGCCCGCGCCCTTGCCAACAAACCGGCTTTGGTCTTGGCCGACGAGCCGACCGGCAACCTCGACGAAGCGACGGCAGACAAGGTGTTTCGCGAATTCGTCAAATTGGTGCGGGAGGAAGGCAGCGCGGCAGTGGTCGCAACGCATAACGAGCGGCTAGCCTATGCCATGGACCGTGTGGTGCGGTTGCACGAGGGGAGGCTGGAATAGTGCGGGTGCGCCTTGGCTGGCTTTGCCTGGCGCTTCTCGCCGCGCCTGCCGGTGCGCAAATGTCGCCGCCGGTGCCGCCTGCCAATCCGCCCGCCAATTGCACAGCGCCCGAGTACCGCCAGTTCGATTTCTGGATCGGCGAATGGCGGGTTTTCCGCACCGCCAGGCCCCATGAGACAGTGGGCAGCAGCATTGTTGAGAGCCTATACAACGGCTGCGGTATCCGTGAGAACTGGCAGCCGTTTACGCTGAACACCGGCGGCAGCCTCAACAGCTATGACCGCGCGATGCGCAAGTGGCGGCAGACCTGGGTCGATTCATCAGGCTCGCGAGTTGATTTTGAAGGTGGGCTGATCGACGGAAAGATGGTGCTCACAGGTTTTTGGCAGGGGTTTGCCGGACCGGGCAAGGACGCGCTGGTGCGCATGACCTGGTCACGGCTGGAGGGCGGCGCCGTGCGGCAGATGGGCGAGTCCTCGCGCGATGAGGGCCGCAGCTGGTCGCCATCTTTCGATTTCACTTACAGGCCGGAACCCAAGACGGAGTAGATCCAGATGTCCACCATCGCCGATTTCACCGCGACCCTGCCAAATGGCCAGCCGGTCAACCTGGCCGACAAGGCAGGCAAAGTGCTGCTGGTAGTCAACACTGCGAGCAAATGCGGCTTCACCCCGCAATATGCGGGGCTTGAGGCACTGTGGAAGAAATACCGCGATCGCGGCTTTGAAGTGGTGGCATTTCCCTGCAACCAGTTTGGCGGGCAGGAGCCGGGGAGCGCCGAGGAGATCGAGAGCTTTTGCCAGGTAAACTATGGCCTAAGTTTCCCGGTCATGGCCAAGGTCGAGGTTAACGGCGATGGCGCCTTGCCGCTTTATGACTGGCTTAAGGCCGAAGCTCCCGGTATTTTCGGCACGCGGCGGATCAAGTGGAACTTTACCAAGTTCCTCATCGGTCGCGACGGGAAAGTGGTCAGCCGGTTCGCGCCGACCGCCAAGCCGGAGAGTATCGAGAGCGCAATCGAAGCGCTGCTGTAGTCAGTTCGCCAGGCCGAGCAGGTTGCTCTGATCGATAGTCGCCACGGCGGCCTTGAGTTCATCAAGACTGGCTGCTTCGCCGTCCGCCTCGATCATGAAGCGGTTGGCAACGACCATGCCGAATTTGCCACTGTTAGTGGTCTTGTTCCAGCTTTCGGTCTGCATCTGGCCATCGACGGTGCCGGTCTTCTCATAGCTGTCTGCATCTTCGCGGCTCTGCTCGACGCCCATTGCCGCGCCGATGCCCGCCAGGGCGCCCAGTGCAGACATATCGACGACTTTGAGCTTAAAGCTCTTGTCGCCGGAAGTGTAAGTGCCCTCGGCGGTGCTGCCCATCTGGCCCATGCCCATCGTCTCTGCCGCCATGCGCTCGTAGGAACCGATCGAGCCGGGCAGGAGTTGCAGCATCTTGGCGGCATCGACCGGTGGTGATTTGCCGCTGGCTGCGCCTTCGAGCCGCTTGGTCAATTCTTCCATCTTGCCGGTATCGAGCGAACCGCCTCCGGGCAGGGTGATCTTGCCGCCGGCGTCACTGGTGCTGCCGGCCACCGACATCGCGCCAAAGCCGATCGCGCCAGTGAGCGCAGCCGTGATCGGACCGACGATGACCAGCAAGACGATGCCGCATAGTACCGTGACCGCAGTATAGGCCCCCGATTTCTCTTGCGGCACCTTCATCAGCGGGGTCGCACCCAGATAGAGTAGGTAGAAGCTGTATAGCCCGAGAAGACCAAAAATCGTCAGCGAGGGGATCAGCCCGAATATCCCCACAACCCAGGCGGCCGTGTAGCTGTAGGCGACCAGCTTGAACGAATTGA
>JANLSP010000111.1:0-3053 GCA_031362485.1 Novosphingobium sp. | reverse complement strand
GCGAGGCCGAGCTGGCGGAGAACTATGCGCGGCAGGCAGAGCTCGCCCGCCGTGAGACGCTGGTGAGCGAACGCCAGCGGCTGATGCGCGACATGCACGACGGGATCGGCGGCCAGCTGATGAGTCTGTTGTTCGCCGCGCGCAAGCAGCCGATCCCGCAAGCTGATCTAACGGAGGGCCTGCAACTGATCATCGACGAATTGCGGCTGATCATCGACTCGCTCGATACCGAGGGCGAGACACTTGGCACCGCGCTTGCCACGTTCAGGGCGCGGATCGAGCCGCGCCTGTCAGCGGCCGGAATTGATCTGCACTGGGACAATTCGATCGCCGATACGCTGGATGGCCCCAAATCTCACTATGGTCTGGGCCCGCGCGAGGTTTTGCAGATATTCCGGATCGTTCAGGAGGCGGTGACCAACGTGATCAAGCATTCCGGTTCGCCCACGCTCGATATCCGCATTGGCCAGACCGGCGACGTGGCCCCGCACATCAGCATCACGATCGCTGATGCGGGCAAAGGCGGTAATGCCTTTGCGGGCACCGGGCGCGGCGTGCCCAACATGCAGGCGCGCGCGCAATCAATCGGCGGAGTCGTGTCAATCGAGAGCACGACTGGAGGCACGCGGCTGGTGCTGCTGGTGCCGGCCCGGATGGAAGGAAGCACGCCATGACCGATGCAACGCCTGATCTGGTGCGCGTTGCCATCATCGAGGACAGCGCGATCGTGCGCGAGATGCTGGGCGAGCAGATTGCCGCAATGGCGGGGCTGACGCTCGCCGGCACGGCAGATTCGATCAGCGCGGCGGCGGCCCTGATCGCCAGCGGCGCGGATGTCTTCCTGTTGGATCTGGGCCTGCCCGATGGCACGGGCACTGCGCTGATCCCGCATATCCGTGCCGCAGGCGAGGCGAGGATCATCGTCCTCACTAGCTTTGGCGATCGCGACACGGTGGTGCGCACGATCGAGGCGGGCGCCGATGGCTATCTGCTTAAGGACAGCAGCGCGGCCGATATCGAAAACGCCATTGCAGCTGCGCTGGAAGGCGGCGCGCCGATCAGCGCGGCGGCCGCGGTCCATTTGCTCGAGCGGCTGCGCAAGGTGAAGGACGAAGCCAGCGAAGACAGCCGCCCTGCCCTGTCGCGGCGCGAGAGCGAACTGTTGCAGCTGTTTTCCAAGGGCTATAGCTACAAGGAAACCGCCCGCATCCTGGCGATCTCGCCTCTGACGGTGGGCAATCATGTGCGCTCGATATATCGCAAGCTGGACGTGCATTCGCGCTCTGAAGCAGTTTACGAAGCCTTGCAGAGCGGCGCGATCAGGATCGACTAAGGCAGACGACATGGCACGGATGACATAGCTATGTCATTTCGCACGCGGGGAAAATTCCGGAACAGGTGAGCGATAGTGTCCCCGTTACGGAGTATTGCCGATGCTGCATCGCCACAAGTCTGCCAGGACCAGGCGCATCCGCCGCGCGGTGCTGGTCATCGGAGCCTCAGGTGCAGTGCTCGGCATGGCTGGGATGCCCCCATCCGTGTTCGGCAATGCAGCAATTGCGCAATGGGCGAACTCAGGCGCGATCATCAAGCAATCGCGGGTGCGCGTGCGCGAAACGGCACCCGCCAACGCCGGCCAGCCGAGCGAGACCGCGAGTGCGGCCTCGGCTGCGCCGTCCGCAGCGCAAGGCATCAGCGATGGGGTCCACCGCGCCCATCTGGGCCAGGTGGTGTTCACCCGCAGCGAGCTTGATCGCGGTCAGATGAGCGAGGCGGCACTCGTCAACACATTCCGGCTGGGCGATCCGATATTCTTCCGGGTTTACATGCGCGAGCCGGTTATCGAGCAGTTCAAGCCCAAATTGCCGGGAAAGAGCAATTACTGGGTTTCTCGCGCCATCCGCTACAAGGCGCGGTTCACGGTTGGCGGCAATGTCGTGGACACCAATTTCCGCATCTGGGGCAAGGCCGGCGACCACGAAACCTGGACCACCTGGCGCGGCGAATTGCTCAGCCGCGCCGAAAAGTTTCAGCCGGGCAGCGAAGTGTTCCGCGAATTCCTGTCGCGCGCGACCAGGCGCGGCCTGATGGGCACGGGTACGCACCAGATCAAGCTCGAGATCATCCCCTATGCGATCAACATTGACGGCGATGTGAAGCTCAATGGCAGCTCCACTGAGCCGCCGGTCGCGGTCGGCGATGTCGTCGCAACAGGCGAGTTCAGTCTGACAGTGGCGCCCGGCAGCTATGCAAAATCAGACCCGAAGATCTGCGGGCCGGCGACTGCCCAGGCTAATCCGGCACTGGAGCAACAGATCCTAGCCCGCGCACGCAACCAGTGGACCCGGCCCGAGGCACCGCCGGTTCGAACGGCGCTGATCTACGGCGGCTGGAATTTCAACCGCCATCCGATTTCGGGCGTGATCATGGATCGCAACATCGATACCGTCATCATGTCGCGCGGGCGCGACTACTGCGATTTTCAGAGCTACAAATATATCCAGCCGAATGTCGGCGGCTTCTCGGTCGCAAATTCCAGTTTCGAGTCTGAACCGCACAACTGGTTCATGCCGTGTTCGTGTCTCGATTGATCTGGCGCGGGCGGGGTTGCAATGCTTGAACGAGCGATAATCGCGCTTGGCTGCCTGATCGGCGCGGCGGCGGGTTGCGGCTTCTATCTCGCCGCTGAACAACTCCGCCTGCCGGCGCTGTTGTTCTTCATCGTCGATGTGTTCGGCCATTTGCCGGCAGCGATTATTACTGGTTTGCTTTCGGTCCCAGTCGCGGTCGGCATGCTGGTGATTGTCATCGACTGGTGCTTCCCGCAGCGGAGGGAACCTCCCGCTCGCTGAGCCGGATTACTCCAGCCATCCCGCCAGCTCTCGCCGCACCAGCCCCTCCAGCATGGCCATTCCGGCCGCGCTGTCATTCAGGCAATCAAACACGGCATAATCCGCCCCGCCCGCGCCGAGAAACTGCTCGCTCCCGCGGATCGCCAGCTCCTCGCGCGTTTCGAGGCAATCGGCGGAGAAGCCCGGCGCGGCGATGGCGAG
>JANLSP010000310.1:0-2491 GCA_031362485.1 Novosphingobium sp. | reverse complement strand
ACTGGCGTGTGCTGCATGAGGCCTGCGGCAGCAACCCGGCCGAAGTGGGGGTGGTGCATAGGACGACGATCATGGGGGACTATGGGCTGGGCAGTTTTGAGGTGTTGGCGGCGGCTTGAGGGGGGGGGCGGGCAGTCGCGTACCCACCTCAACCCACGATCAGTTGCGCACCCAAACCCTGAGACTGGCACCATCCTGACCAATCAGGCTGGCGCCGTCCTGGCCGTTCAATGGGTAATATTACCCGTTGTAAAATACCATGCGTGCGCCATCGCGCGTCGAGCCCACACATTCCAAACTATTCGGTGCCAAGTCGGCGCTGGAATTAGTGTATCTTGTTCTCAAGAATGCGCGTAACTATTTATTGAAGCATTGATGTGGGATTGCATGCGCCGGGAGTAAAGGAGTAGTTCTTATAGGTTTTTCCTGGATACCAGGCCGGGACACCTGAGCAACCAGCTTCGGCATGCCCAGTGGGAGGGGACAAGGATATGCAGCTGTTCACACGGGCAATCTGCCTGATATTAGCGGGACTCGCGGCGCTATCCGGCACCGGAATGGCAAATGCGCAGACCTACCAGCCGGGTGAGCAGATCGAATACAAAGCACAGAACTGGCCCGAAAAGTGGGACAAGGGTATCTACGTGAGAGATACGCCGGGAGGCACGCAAGTGATTATCCGCGAGGCACCATCACAGTTCTTTCCTGAAGGCTTCCAGCGGGCCTATTCGCTTAGCGACGTTAGGCCCGTGACCCAGGCGGCGGCTCCACAGGGCCAGCCAGACCAGGCGCAAGCACCGGCCCCGCCGCCTGCACGCCCCAGGGCTGCGCCGCTGGCAAGGGCGCGGCCAGTTGCTGCGCCCGACCAAGTCCCCGACGGCGGCGGTGTGGGTGGCAATGGACTGATGAGTCAGCAGGACGTCCTGTCCTTCCTGCGCGAGCGGCTGGACGACGGCGATCCTTTCATGAACTCCCGGCGGGAGGCCGTTTTGCAGGCTTTGCGCGCGGAAGTTCTGCGACGCGGGGTTGATTTCCACAACCACGCGATAGGTGACTTTGCCAACCAGATCGGCAAGTTTGGCGCGCTCAGCAACGTGACTGCTGCGCTGGATAACAATTTCGGACCGCCCGCAACTCTGGGTCAATTGATGGGCAACTGGCGCCTGATCAAAGTCGGCGCAACCACCTCTGTCACGCGCGGCGGCAACCTTTACCAACGTCAGGAATATGCCGGCCTCGCGGGCTCGCTAAACATCGGTGCCGGCGGTGACTATGTGTGGAATTCGCCGTCAGGTGTCTTGCGTGGCAGGTGGCGCATCGCGACGCCTGAGGAAATGGCCAAATCCGACAAGGGCGGCGAAGGGGTGGTGCTGTTGGCCGCCAAGAGCGGCTGGGATTGGCTGGTCTTCCGCCGTACCGAAGAAGGGCCGGAAGGCACCGGAATAAAGATCACCGACCTGGCCACGCGCAACCTGCGCGAACGCGGAACGCGTTAGGACTTCGCAGTTTGCGGGGAAGCGAAATGCCGTATCCCCCGCAGGATCACCCGCCCGTGCCGATCAGCTCCCGTCCGATCAGCATCCGCCGGATCTCGTTCGTCCCCGCGCCTATGTCGAGCAGCTTGGCGTCGCGCCAGAAGCGCTCGACCGGCCAGTCCTTGGTGTAGCCAGCGCCGCCCAGCGCCTGGATTGCCTCGCCGGCGACTTTCACAGCATTTTCCGAGGCGAACAGGATCGCGCCGGCGGCATCGAAGCGCGTGGTTGCGCCCGCATCGCAGGCGCGCGCGACGGCGTAGATGTAGCTTCGCGCGGAATTCAGCGCGACATACATGTCCGCGACTTTGCCCTGCATCAGCTGGAAAGAGCCAATGGCTTTGCCGAATTGCTTGCGTTCGCGCACGAAGGGCAGCACGACATCGAGGCAGGCCTGCATGATGCCCGCCGAAATTCCGGACAGCACGACTCGCTCATAATCCAGCCCGCTCATCAGCACGCCGACCCCGCCGTGCAGCGGACCCATGACCTGCTCTTCGGCGACGAAGCAATCCTCAAATACCAGCTCGGCGGTGGGCGAGCCGCGCATGCCGAGCTTGTCGATCTTCTGTCCGATGGAGAAGCCGGGCATGCCCTTTTCGATTAGAAAAGCGGTGATCCCGCGCGAGCCTTCGCCCGGCGCGCTCTTGGCATAGACAACCAGGGTATCGGCATAGGCTGCGTTGGTGATCCAGAACTTGGTGCCGTTGAGGCGATACCCGCCGGGGACGGCGTCGGCGCGCAGTTTCATCGAGACGACATCCGAGCCCGCGCCCGCTTCCGACATGGCGAGGCTTCCGACATGTTCGCCAGAAATCAGCTTCGGCAGATAGCTCGCCTTCTGCTCGTCCGAGCCCCAGCGGCGGATCTGGTTGATACACAGGTTCGAGTGCGCGCCATACGACAGCCCGACCGAGGCGCTGGCACGGCTGACTTCTTCGACCGCGACCATATGTTCG
>JANLSP010000267.1:0-8390 GCA_031362485.1 Novosphingobium sp. | reverse complement strand
GAAAGCTCGACTGCCGTCTTGATTGCATCAGGGGTGTACTTGACCTTGTGGTGTTCCTCGAAAGCGGTCCGAAGGCCCTTCAGGATCTTGATCGTGTCCTCGATGGTCGGCTCATTCACGTCGATCTTCTGGAACCGGCGTAGCAGCGCGCGGTCCTTTTCGAAGTGATTGCGGAATTCCTTGTAGGTGGTCGAGCCGATGCAGCGGATCGTGCCGCCCGAAAGCGCTGGCTTGAGCAGGTTCGAGGCGTCCATCGCGCCGCCTGATGTGGCGCCAGCACCGATGACGGTGTGGATTTCGTCGATAAACAGCACTGCGTCGGGCAGCTTCTCAAGTTCCGATACGACCTGCTTCAGCCGCTCCTCGAAATCGCCGCGATAACGCGTTCCGGCCAGCAGGCTGCCCATGTCGAGCGAATAGATCACCGCATTGGTCAGCACCTCGGGCACATCGCCCTCGACGATCTTGCGCGCCAGACCTTCAGCAATTGCGGTCTTGCCGACGCCGGGATCGCCAACATAGAGCGGATTGTTCTTCGAACGGCGGCACAGGATCTGGATCGTGCGGTCAACTTCCGGGCCGCGTCCGATAAGCGGATCGACTTTGCCGGCAAGAGCCTTTTCGTTGAGGTTGACGCAGAATTGGTCGAGCGCGGAATCTTTCTTGCTGTTCTTGGCTTCGGCCTTTTCTTCCTGATGCGGAATTTCGGCTTCACTGCCTTTGGCGCTGCGATCCTCGATGCGGCGGCCACCCTTGCCGATCCCGTGGCTGATATAGCTCACTGCATCGAGCCGGCTCATGTCCTGCTGCTGGAGGAAATAGACGGCATAGCTGTCGCGCTCGGAAAATAGCGCGACCAGCACATTGGCACCGGTCACTGTGTCCTTGCCCGAAGACTGGACATGTAGAATCGCCCGCTGGATCACCCGCTGGAAGCCCGCGGTGGGCGCGGGATCGCCCTTCTCGCTGGTCTTGAGCGACTGATATTCCTGGTCGAGATACTGTCTTACGACTTCTCCGAGGTCGCCAAGATCAACTCCGCAAGCCTGCATTACTGCGGCTGCATCGGTATCGTCGATCAGCGCCAGCAGCAGGTGCTCCAGCGTGGCATATTCGTGGCTGCGATCCGACGCATGGGCAAGCGCCGCATGCAGGGTCTTTTCAAGGTTCTGGGCGAAACTGGGCATTTAAGGCGCCTTAGCTGATCGAGGTTTATCCCGGCACAATCCGGAATATGACCAAGTATGGTTAACCATTCCTATATGGGGCACCCCATGGTCAATGCGAAGGGGTGGGAAATTCACGCATAAAACGATTATCATTGTTTCGGCCTGAACAAGGCATCGGCCGCGGCCATATGGGCCGAGGCCTTGTCGCGATGCGCTCTCACCCGAGTGATCTCCTCTTCCAGCGCGGCAATGCGTGCATCCAGCTCAAAGCGCGAATAGCTGTCGAGAAGCTCGCCTCGCAGCAGGCTGGCAGCGTCTCCGCGCGGTCTCGGGCGGTCGTCATCTTCCATTGCGCCGCAGCATCGGTTGCACGGCGCTTGCTGTCAACCGGTCTGGTCATTAGTAGCTGTGGTCAAGGAAAAATGGGGCGTGACGGGGCCGATATGACGGGAAATTTACCTGACACGATGCAGGCGGCAGGCTTCGATGTGCCTGGCGGCCCCGAAGTCCTGCGGCTTGAGACCTTGCCTCTTCCCGCGCCTGGTCCCGGCGAAGTGCTGATCAGGGTCGCCTTTGCTGGAGTCAACCGGCCCGATGTCATCCAACGCCAAGGTTTTTATCCCCCGCCGCCCGGTGCATCGCCAATTCCGGGTCTGGAAATTGCCGGGACCGTCGTGGCGCTGGGAGCCGGAGCCGACCCGGTGCTGCTGGGCCGGCAGGTCTGTGCATTGGTCGCAGGCGGTGGCTACGCAGAATATTGCACCGCGCATGCCGGCCACTGCCTGCCGGTACCCGTGGGCTTCCCGCTCATTGAAGCAGCTGCGCTTCCCGAAACCCTGTTCACCGTGTGGCACAATGTGTTCGAGCGCGGCTGGGCGAAGGAGGGCGAGACGATCCTCGTCCATGGCGGCACCAGCGGCATCGGCACCATGGCGATCGCGCTGGGCAATCTGTTCGACCTCTCCGTTATCGTCACTTGTGGCGGCGCCGACAAATGCTCCCGCGCGCTGGCCCTCGGCGCTGCCCATGCGATTGACTACAAAGCCGCCGATTTCGTCGCCGAAGTCGCCCGGATCACCAGCGGCAAGGGGGTCAATCTCGTGCTCGACATGGTCTCGGGCGATTATTTGGCGAGAAATCTCAAATGCCTGGCCGAAGATGGGCGACACGTCACCATCGCAGTCCAGGGCGGCACGAAAGCCGAACTCAACATGGCGGTGGTGATGAGCCGGCGCTACACGCTGACCGGATCAACCCTGCGACCGCGCTCGGCCAAGTTCAAGGCGCTGCTGGCGCAGGAGATCGCGGCGAACGCCTGGCCGCTGGTGGCGGAAGGCAAACTGCGCCCGGTGATGGACCGGACGTATGCACTGGCCGAAGCCGCCGCTGCTCATGCGAGGATGGAGGCCGGCGAACATGTCGGCAAGATCGTGCTGGAGATGTGATCCGGTCAGGGCCTGACGACATCTCCTTGCCCTTCGCGTGATTCTCTCCTACATGCCCGGCAGCAAGGCCGCTCCGAAAGGGGCGGCCCTTATTATTTTCGCCGGAGAAGTTTTTCTCCTTGCCGGAGTTTTTGGCCGTGACCCAACCCGCCCCGCTGATGCCCCATGCCACTGCATCTTGGCTCGTCGACAACACCGCGCTGACTTTCGAACAGATTTCGGAATTCTGCGGTCTGCACATCCTCGAAGTGCAGGCGATGGCCGATGATCTGGCGGCCAGCAAATATACCGGGCGCGATCCGGTTCGCTCTGGCGAGCTGACCATGGCCGAAATCGAGAAGGGGCAGGACGATTCGACCTATTCGCTGAAGATGCAAAAGGCGCCGGTAAATGTCAGCCGCACCAAAGGCCCGCGCTACACGCCGGTGTCCAAGCGCCAGGACAAGCCCGACGGCATTGCCTGGATCCTGCGCAATCACCCGGAGATTTCAGACGCGCAGATCGGCAAGCTGATCGGCACCACCCGCAACACAATCACCGCGATCCGCGAACGCAGCCACTGGAATATCTCCAATATTCTGGCCAAGGACCCGGTGACGCTGGGTCTGTGTTCGCAGCGTGAGCTGGATGGCATCGTCGCACGAGCGGCGAAGAAGGCCGGGCTGGTCGATCAAGCCGGCGACGATGCGCGGCTGGGAGACGACCGCGAGGCGTTGATCGAGGAATTGCGTGCCGAACGCGATGCAGCGACCAAGCTCGCAGGCGAAGCGGCGCAGGAAGCCGAAGCGGCAGCATGGCTGGAAGCCAAGCGCGCTGCAGAGGCGGCTGGCGAGGTCACCGGCGAAAGCTGAATTTTTCGTCTTGCGGCTTGCCCTGACCGTCAGGAACGGGCAAACTAACTTACATGTATGTAGGTAACGCAGCGGAACCCTGGCGCACGCATTATGTGCACCCATGCGACTGGGATCAGCACTTCCCGCCGCTGGCCATGACAGAGCTGTTTGCGGCCAGTGTCGCAGCCTACGGCGAAAGACCACTCAGCGACTTTCTCGGGCGCACCACCAGCTATGCCGAAACCATGGCCGAAGCTCGGCGGTTTGCCGCCGGGCTGCAGCAGATGGGCATTGCCAAAGGCGAGCGCGTCGGCCTGTTCCTGCCCAATGTTCCGGTTTATCTCTCGGCCTATTTCGGCGCGATGCTGGCCGGAGCGACCGTCGTCAATTTTTCGCCGCTCTACACCGCCGCCGAACTGGAAGCCCAAGTCGCCGATTCGGGCGCGCGGTTGCTGGTGACGATCGACAGCAGCGCCTTGCTGCCAACTGCGCTGGCCGTGCTGCGCAATTCCACGCTTGAGACGCTGGTGGTTGCAAGCCTCGCCGAGATGCTCCCCCTGTTCAAGGGACTGGCTATGCGCCTGTTGCGCCGCAAGGACTTGACCCCGGTACCCAGTCAGGACGATGTGCGCCGCTGGCGCTCGGTCCTGTCAGACCAGCCGCTGCGCGAAGTGACGATCAATCCCGATCAGGATCTGGCGCTGCTGCAATATACCGGCGGCACTACCGGCACGCCCAAGGGGGCGATGCTCACCCACCAGAACCTCAGTGCCAACGCGCGGCAGGTCAACGCCATCGACCCCGACAAGGGCGCGCGCGACGTGATTGTCGGCGTCCTTCCGTTCTTTCATGTGTTCGCCAATGCCTGCGTGCTCAACCGAACTGTGCTGAATGGCGGCATGATCGCCATGCTGCCGCGCTTCGATGCCTCGCAGTGCCTTGCCACTCTCGCACGGGTGCAGGCCACCGCGATGCCCGGCGTTCCCACCATGTATCAGGCGCTGCTCGACAACCCGGCAATGGCACGCACCGATTTCTCCTCGCTCAGGGTCTGCATCTCAGGCGGCGCGCCGTTGCCGCCGCAAGTCAAGCTGCGCTTCGAAACGGCCGCCCATGCCAAGCTCGTCGAAGGCTACGGCCTCACCGAAACCTCTGGCGTGGTCTCCAGCAATCCCTATTCGGGCGACGAACACCCCGGCACGATTGGCCAGCCGATTCCTGGCACGCGGCTGTTCCTGCTCGACAAGGAAGACCCCACCCGCCCCGCCCCGGCGGGCGAGCCGGGCGAACTGGCGATCAACGGCCCGCAGGTCATGCGCGGCTACTGGAACCGTCCCGGCGCTGACACCGAAGTCTTTGCCGAAATTGCGGGCCGCACATGGCTGCGAACCGGCGATGTCGCTACCATTGACGAGCACGGCTACGTCCGTATCGTCGACCGGATCAAGGACATGATCGCGGTTGGCGGCTTCAAGGTGTTCCCCAGCCAGATCGAGGAAGTCCTGCGCGGCAATTCTTCGATCAAGGAAGCGCTGGTGATCGGGGTGCCCGACGATTATCGCGGCGAAGCTCCGCGCGCCTATGTCACCCTGCAACCCGGCGCCAGCGAGGATGGCGCGGCGCTCGCGGCATGGCTTAACCAGCGGCTCGGCAAGCACGAGCGCGTTAACGCGGTGATGGTCCGCGAGAGCCTGCCCAAGACCATGGTTGGAAAGCTTGATCGCAAGGCGTTGCGCGCCGAAATCGCAGCGCAGCAGTAATAAGGTTTCGATCAGTTCGCCGAAGCGGCCAGTATCAGCATCGGTTCACCCGAAACTTCCATCGCCAGTGACGGTTCATACGGCGCCGCATTGCGCAGCGCCATGCGGCCGCCGACCCTGGCGCCGCGCTCAATGGTGAGCGAATCGTATTCGACATCACCGTCGATCTGAGCCGTCTTGAGGATCACGAGATCACCCGCTGAAATCGTCCCACGCACTTTGCCAGCGAGCCGCGCATTCTCGACCTTGACTGCGCCGCGAATCTCGCTGTCTTCGCCCTGGATCAGCGAAGTGCACGAAATGTCGCCTTCAACGCGTCCGTCGATATGCAGTTCAGCGCCTGCGGTAATATCGCCGACGATTGCCATGTCGGCGCCCAGAACGGAAAAGCTGGGAGACGCGCTCATGCTCGACCTACCGGACTGCCTGGAGGCTGTTGCTTGCGGCGCCGGCTTTTTCGAAAACATGGGGACGTGCCTCCAGAAAGGGTCGCGGATTGACCGCACGGTCATTGATTCGGACTTCAAAATGCAAATGCGGGCCTGTCGAGCGGCCGCTGCTGCCAATCGCCCCGATGACATCGCCCGGCGCGACTGACTGGCCGACGCTGGCCCGGTATGCCGACATGTGCGCATAGCGCGTCAACAAACCGTTACCGTGGTCAATCTCGATGCAGTGGCCATAGCCCTGACGCGGACCGGCAAAACTGATCACGCCTTTGGCAGCGGCATAGATCGGTGCGCCATAGGGGCCCTTGAAATCGAGCCCGGCATGCATTGCGCCCGCCCCGGTAAACGGATCAGAGCGGTATCCAAAGCCCGATGATATGAACTCAAGGCTGGCAGGCAGATAGCGCGGAATACCGGCAAGCCCGCGCTCCAGCGCCGTCATCCGCGCGAGGCTGAGGCCCAGCCGCTGAAAGCGCGGGTCGATTTTGCTGTCGCCCGTAGCAGTAAAAGCGATCAGCGGGCCGCCCTGCGCCGAGCGATCTTCCAGTGATTGCATCATGGAGTCGGGGCTGAGACCCACGTCGCGAATCGCCTGGGCGGACGCTGCCGCGCGGCGATCCGCCATGCGGGTGAGCCGCTCAACAAAGGCGAGCTGGCGGGCTTCGATGCGCGCCAGACCGGCCGCCTCGGGAAGCAGCGCGCTGACTTTGTTGATCGTCTGCTGCGCTTCGCTGCCGCTGTCGGAGACGGTTTCGCCTGTACGCTGGTCTTCAGGCAGCACGCCCACATGGGCTTCGACCAGTTTCTCGATCGCTTCCTGCCGCTGCGCCAGATCGCTGGCGACAGTGTCGAGACCATGACGGTAGGCGCCAACCCGGCTTTCGGCGCTGGCGACCTGGGCTTCCCGATTGAGCAGCGCCAGCCGGTCTCGCGACGCAACATATTGCGAGATCGCCATGGCAGCCATGGTCACGAACCAGAAGATCAGAAGGACAGCCGCAAGCGCAGCTGCAGAAATCTGCAGGCGCGAGGATATCTTGATGAAACGGACCTTGCCCTGCGATCGCATGAAAAATTCGCGATCCGGGAACCAGATCCGCAGGCGATCAAACCAACCGCCGACGGCACTACTTTTCAAAACGACCCCTCGCTTTTGTCCATTCGAGAACTGGCGTGCCGGTAGCAGCAGGCAAACCGCCAAGCGAATCGGCTTGCGACGAGTCGGCGTGAATCGGGATGAAGCGCATGAGTCGCGCGGTGAGCTGTTCGCACGGGCGATGAATCGTTCACCAATTGACCAGTATCGGGTGGCCAGGTGATTCGCTCAGGCGGGTGACAAGCCAGCTTGCCGGTGATACCGCAACCCCCATGTCTGCTCAATCCACACCTGTTTCCGCATCCGCCGAGACCGTCGATGCGCTGGTCGAGCGACTTGCCCGCGCGGGGCGCGCCGCGCAGCGTTCTCTGGCCGCCTTTTCTGATGGTCAGAAGGCCGATGCCTTGCGCGCCGCCGCTCATGCCCTGCGCGCTGCCAGGGCAGACATTCTCGCAGCCAATGCGCGCGATCTTGAAGCGGGTGAAGCGCATGGCCTCAGCAAGGCGATGCTCGACCGGCTGATGCTCGATCCGGCGCGGCTGGCCGCTATCGCCGATGCAGTCGATGCGGTCGCAGCCCTGCCCGATCCTGTCGGGCAGGTGATCGACACCGCCAGCCGCCCCAATGGCCTCCAGCTCTCCCGCGTGCGCGTTCCCATTGGCCTGATCGGCATTATCTATGAAAGCCGCCCGAACGTGACGGCCGACGCCGCTGCGCTGTGTCTGCGCTCGGGCAATGCCGTGCTGCTGCGCGGCGGCAGTGAGGCTGTCCATTCCAATCGCGCAATCCATGCCGCTCTGGCGAAGGGCCTGGCCGATGCCGGCGCGCCGGGCGATGCGGTCCAGCTGATGCCCACGCAAGACCGCGCGGCAGTCGGCGCGATGCTGACCGCAGCGGGCCTCATCGACATGATCATTCCGCGCGGCGGCAAAAGTCTCGTCGCGCGCGTGCAAGCCGACGCCCGCGTGCCGGTGCTCGCACACCTTGATGGCATCTGCCACACATACATCCACGCCGAGGCCGATCCGGCAATGGCGCGGGCAATCGCGGTCAACGCCAAGATGCGGCGCACCGGGATTTGCGGCGCGATGGAGACGCTGCTGCTCGACGCACAGTTTAGCGCCAATGCCGATGTGGTTGGCGCGCTGATCGATTCGGGCTGCGAGCTGCGCGGCGATGCTCGCGCCTGCGCCATTGATTCGCGCGTGAAACCGGCCGGTGCCAACGATTGGGACACCGAATATCTCGACGCGATCCTGTCGGTCGCAGTGGTCGACGGACTCGACGCGGCGCTGGCGCACATTGCGCGCCATTCTTCCGCACACACGGAGGCGATCATCACCGAAAACCGCGCGGCCAGCGAGCGCTTCCTTGCCGAAGTCGACAGCGCGATTGTCATGGTCAATGCCTCGACCCAGTTCGCCGACGGCGGCGAATTTGGCCTCGGCGCGGAAATCGGCATTGCCACTGGCCGGCTGCACGCGCGCGGGCCGGTCGCGCTCGAAGGACTGACCACCTACAAGTGGCAGGTGCGTGGGCAGGGCCAGACGCGGCCTTGAAGCCAGTCATCACAGGAATTTTGGGCGGCAGCTTCAATCCCGCGCACGGCGGGCATCGGCGCATCTCGCTCTTTGCGCG
>JANLSP010000252.1:0-4651 GCA_031362485.1 Novosphingobium sp. | reverse complement strand
GGCGCAGCCCTTCCATCACCATCTCGCCGATTACCTTGGAGGCGACTTCGCTTTCGCCCAGTGTCTCGATCTGGCGCTGAATGCCAGAGACGAGCTGATCGAGCCGCTCCTGCGACACCCCCCGCTTGCGGCAGGCGAGAGCGACCGATTGATCGATCTTGCCGCGTTCGAAAGTTTCGCGGGCATCGTTGCTCTTGACCACGACGATGTCGCGCAATTGCACCCGCTCAAACGTGGTGAACCGCGCGCCGCAGCTCTCACACTGCCTTCTGCGGCGGATCGAGGTATTGTCTTCGGTGGGGCGCGAATCCTTCACCTGACTGTCGTCATGCGCGCAGAACGGGCAGCGCATTTATGAGGGCCGCACCCGCTTGTAGAGCATGTAACCCGCCCCGGCGACGAGGCCGAGCGGCCACGAGACCACGGGCAGCACCAGTCCCGCGACTGCGCCAATTGCGGCGCCTTTAAGCACCGGTTTGGTCGATGGATGGGCCATGCCATCCTTCGCAATTCCGACAATTTCCTCGCGGGCGTCGTCGATCAGATCGTCTTTGGGTTGCTGTCCGGCCATGATGCTAAAGTCCCTGATAGATCGGGAAGCGGGCGCAGAGCTCCTCAACGCGGACCGCCACCGAAGCTTCGACTTGCGCGTCGCCTTCTTCGCCGTTCTTGCGCAAGCCCTCGACCACTTCGGCGATCCAGCCGCCGATTGCGCGGAATTCATCCGGGCCGAAGCCGCGCGTGGTGCCGGCCGGCGTTCCCAGCCGCAGACCAGAGGTGAGCGCGGCCTTTTCCGTGTCGAACGGGATGTTGTTCTTGTTGCAAGTGATGTTCGCGCGGTCGAGCGCCTTTTCGGCATGCTTGCCCTTGGCCTGCTTGGGCCTGAGGTCGACCAGCATCAGGTGGTTGTCCGTCCCGCCCGAGACAATGGCAAGGCCCTGTTCCTGCAGGCTCGCGGCCAGCACCTTGGCGTTTTCGACCACGGCGCGGGCATAGGTCTTGAATTCGGGCTTCATCGCATCGGCAAAGCACACCGCCTTGGCGGCGATGACATGCATCAGCGGCCCACCTTGCAGACCGGGGAAGATCGCCGAATTCATTTTCTTGGCCAGCGCCTCGTCGTTGGTCAGGATCACGCCTGAACGCGGCCCGCGCAGAGACTTGTGCGTCGTGGTGGTAACGACATGAGCGTGCGGAATCGGCGATGCATGGGCGCCGCCCGCAACCAGGCCCGAGATGTGCGACATGTCGACCAGCAGATGCGCGCCCACTTCGTCGGCAATCGCGCGGAAGCCGGCCCAGTCCCATTCGCGAGAATAGGCGGTGCCGCCCGCGATGATCAACTTGGGCCGGTTTTCTCGGGCAATCCGCGCAACTTCGTCCATGTCGATCCGGCAATCGTCGGGCCGCACGGTATAGGGCACCGGCTTGAACCACTTGCCGCTCATGTTGACCGGCGAGCCATGCGTCAGATGTCCGCCCGCGTTGAGATCGAGCCCCATGAAGCTGTCGCCGGGCTGGAGCAGCGCGAGAAACACCGCCTGGTTCATCTGGCTGCCGCTGTTAGGCTGGACATTGGCGAACTCGCAGCCGAACAGCGCCTTGGCGCGCGCGATGGCGATCAGCTCGATCTCGTCAACATATTCGCAGCCGCCATAATAGCGCTTGCCCGGATAACCTTCGGCATATTTGTTGGTCAACACCGAGCCGGTAGCTTCGAGTACCGCACGGCTGGTGATATTCTCAGATGCGATAAGCTCGATCTTGTCGCGCTGACGGCCGAGTTCCTTGGCGATCCAACCGGCGATAGCGGGGTCGGACTCGGCAAGACCGGCGGTGAAGAAGCCCCTGGGGGTGACTGCGTTCATTTCGGCGGCGGTGCTCATGCGATCTCGCTTGCTGTGGGATTTGGGACAGGAGGGCTGGATAATTTTCCGACGCGGCGCACATGGCGCTCGCCGCCGAAGGGGGTGGTTAGGAAGGCTTCAAGGCAGGCCTTGGCCATGTCGGATCCGGTGAGTCGCGCGCCCATGGCGATGACGTTGGCGTCATTGTGCTCGCGCGATAGCTTTGCCGACAGCGGCTCGGAAACCAGCGCACAGCGCGCCCCGGCAATGCGGTTTACGGCGATCGAAATGCCGATCCCAGAGCCGCACAGCGCAACCCCGCGCTCTGCTTCGCCCGATGCGACATGCTGGGCCAGAGCAAAGCCGTAATCGGGATAGTCGACCGAGGCCTCGCTGTCCGCGCCAAGATCGGTGACTTCATGGCCGGCGTCAGCCAGCCAGGCGGCAAGCTCGGCCTTGAGTGCGAAAGCGGCGTGATCGGAGGCAATAGCGATGCGCATTGATGAAATGGCCAGCTCTGGGGGTTGAGTCGGAATTGGGACGCCATAGGCGGTGACGCGCTGCGATGCCACCCCGCAAGCAGCGCCGCTACACAGACAAAAGGGAAAATTGACTTGAGTGCGCACGCGGCGCATCTCCTTGGCAGAAGGGAGGGAGCGGCATGAGTAGCTGGACCAGTTTCTGGATTGCCATGGCGATTGCCTTGGCGCTCGGCATCTTCGCCACCACGCCGCCATCGCCCTTGCCCGCCGATGCTCCGGCCACGGTGTTTTCCGCCGCGCGCGCCATGGCCGATGTCCGGCGCGTGGCCAGCGCCCCGCATGCCACCGGCACAGCGGAAAATGCGGCAGTGCGCGCTTATATTCTGGAGCGACTGCGCGGGCTGGGACTGGAAGTGCGTGAGGCGCCGGCACCGCTGCCGCGCGCCGCGAGCGAGCGCATGGCCCAGCTGAGCAAGGGCGCGGTGGTTCCCGAAACCCTGGTCAACATTCTGGGCGTGCTTCCCGGGAAGGATCGCGCCGCGCCCGCTGTCGCGTTGATGGCGCATCACGACACTGTCTGGGGTTCGCCCGGCGCGGCAGACGATACTGCCGGGGTGGCGACAATCCTTGAGACCCTGCGTGCGGTGACAGCCGCGGGCCAGCCGGCGCGCGATCTGATCGTAGTTATCACCGATGCCGAAGAACTTGGCCTAAACGGCGCGGAGGCCTTCTTCGCCGCTGACCCGCTGCGCCAGCGGATTGGCACGATCATCAATCTCGAGGCGCGCGGCGGCGGCGGGCGCACGACGATGTTCCAGACGGGTCGGGGCAACGGCGATGCCATGCGGCTGTATGCCGATCGCGTCGGACGTCCGGGCGCATCTTCGCTTGCTGCTTATGTCTACAGCGTGCTGCCCAATGATACGGACATGTCGGTTTCGCTCCGGGGCGGCTGGCCCGACTACAATTTTGCCTTCATCGGCAGGCCGGGGCTCTATCATTCGCCAAAGGCAACGCCCGAGCGGCTTGATCAGGGCGCGCTGCAGGACATGGGCGGGCAGGTGCTGGCCTTGACCAAGGGACTGCTGGCGGCGGAGCAGTTGCCTCCGCGATCCGCCAATGCGACGTTTTTCGATGTCTTCGGTCTGTTCCTCGCGATCTATCCGCCTTGGCTCGGCTGGATCATGCTGGGCGCCGCCGCACTGGCGCTGGGCTGGGCCGCCCGGAGTGAGGATTGGCGGGCAATTGGCGGCGGTATGGCGCGGATGCTGGCCATGCTGGGCCTGAGCGCGCTGGCGCTGCTGGCGTTCAACCGCGTTTCCGGGGCGGGTGCGGTGGTCAATTATTACGACCGGCTAGCGGCGATTCCCAAGCTGGAAGTGATGGCTGCACTGGCGGGGCTGGGGATCTTTGCGCTGGTCTATGGCAATGCCGCTGCCAGCAAATCGCAGCAACTTGGCGCGGCGATCCTGATGGCGCTGGCGGCAGTGGCGGCGCAGTTTGCGGCACCGACAGCGGCTTATGTATTCGTGGTTCCGGTGCTGATTGCGGCCCTGGCGATCTGCCTTGTCGGCCCGGCGCGGCTGCTGGCGCTCGCGGGCGCAGCGCTGGTCACGGGATACATGATCTATCTCGGCCACTTCACCATGCAGGGCGTCGGCGCACCGATGGCCTGGATCGCAGCCCTGCCGCTGGCGCTCGCCGTCATGGCAGTGCTGCCGGTCTGGCCGGGCCTTGCCGAAAAGGCGGCGCGGCGATTGGGCGCAGTGCTGCTGGTATTGGCGCTTGGCATGGCGCTCTGGGTGCGGCTCGATCCGCTGGCCGATACCGTTGCCGCCTATTCGTCGGACAAGACGGTCGAGGCAATTCCAATCACCAAGCCGCAGTGATCGGCTATCGCGGTGCGGGCGCGGCCTTGCTCAGCAGCTCGGGGTGCTTAATCAGGTATTCCGACACTTCCTGCCTGACTTGCGCAGAAAACTGTTGGTTCAGCTGCTGCGCCTCGCCAAGATAGGCGGTATTCGCCGCCGCAACATCGCGGTCAGACAGCAAACCGCCCGAACGCTGGAAATAGCGCCGGCCTGCGGGGGTCCGGGCGAAAGCAACGATCTCGGTCAGCTCGGCAGCCGTGAATTCTCGGGCATAGGCAGTGGCAACCGCATCGTGCATGCGCGGCAGGTTGCGGCTGATCACCGGCATCAGTCGCGCGGGCATCGAGGCGAACGCGCGGTCCATGATACCCTTGAGACCGGGATCGCTGAACATCGGGGGTAGCTGGGTACCGCCGCGGATCTGGGCCATCAGGGCAGAGACCATCTCACC
>JANLSP010000245.1:0-1529 GCA_031362485.1 Novosphingobium sp. | reverse complement strand
GTTGCGTTGTTGTGCATCGAGTCCTTCGGCAAGGATCTGCGTCTTGTCTTCGACATTCATCGCCGAAAGTTGGCGCTGCTGATCGAGCGAAATCCTGACAGCGGGCTCGCTGCCGCCAAGCGCGGACCAGGCCTGCGATACCATGCCAGGCGCGCCGAAACCGGCGAGCAGCATTGCCAGGCAGGCCCCCAGCACAATTGCCAGCCCGGCGTGATGGCGCTGGGCACGCGGCGCCGCGAGCGCGGCGTAGCGCGGATCAAGTCCCAGATCGAGCACGGCGGTTTCCTGCATGGTCAAGTCCTCACACCAGCTCCGGCGCTGGCCGAAGCAATCACTTCATCGCGAGGACCGTCAGCGACAATCCGGCCCTTGTCGAGGACGATCAGGCGATTGCAGATGCCGAAAAGCGCCGGCCGGTGGGTAGAAATAAGAAGTGTCTGCTCGGGTGTCAGCGATTGGGACAGACGCTCGACAAATAGTTTCTCGGTTTCGCTGTCCATCGCGCCGGTGGGCTCGTCGAGATAAAGCAGCTTCGCTGGGCTTACCAATGCGCGGGCCAGCGCGAGGAATGCGCGCTGCCCGCCAGAAAGCCGGCTGCCAGCCTCGCCAACCGCCCGGTCGAAGCCGCCAGCATCGCGCGAGAGAAACTGGTCCGCGCCGACATGCCGCAGGGCGGCAAGCAGGTCTTCGTCCGCGACAATGCCGGCGCCAAGCACGAGATTGTCCTTGATCGTCCCGCTGAACAGGCCGGCGTCCTGGCCGACGAAGCGGAATGCGGATCGCAGCTCCTGCGGCCGGTACTGCTTGCTATCGATGCCATCGATTAGCATGGCCCCGCCGCTCGGCTGATACAGCCCGCAAACGATGCGTCCCAGGGTCGATTTGCCCGATGCGACGCGGCCGATGATCGCGATCCGGTCGCCGGGCGCAATGGTTAGATTGAGCTGGCTCAGCGAAGGCGCCGAGGCGTCGGGATAGGAGAAGTCGACGGCTTCCAAACGAATGTTGGCCGAGCGCACCTCCGGGGTCAGCGAGGCGCTGCCTTGGCGTCGTTCGTCTGCGCCGTCCCACAGCTGCTGAATTGAAGCAAGGACCTGCCGGGCCTGTTGGCCGCGGGTGAGCAGGAAGGCGAGCTGGCTTGCTGGCGCCAGCGACCGCGACGACAGCATGACGATGGCAATGATCGCGCCCATCGTGATCTTGCCGGCATCGAACAGGTAATAGCCGCCGATGATCAGCGCGATGTTTGCCATCTGCTGAAAAGTCGCGGCCATGCCGATGGCCGACGAGCTGATATCGCGCAAATGCGCTTGGCTATTAGCAGTCAACTCCGCCAAGCGCCGCCAGCGCCCCAGCATCGCGCCTTCCCCCGCGACGCTCTTGAGCGTTTCCATGCCCGCAACCGATTCGACCAACAGCGTTTGCTGTAACCCATAATCGGCCTGCGCCTCCTTCGCTGCTTTTACGACCTTGCGCTGCAGGCGGAAGCCCAGGACGGCTATGATCACAATCGCGACAATCGGAACAAC
>JANLSP010000103.1:0-2580 GCA_031362485.1 Novosphingobium sp. | reverse complement strand
GAGGCCACGATATTGTTGTTCCAGGTAAAGAGCGCCTGTGTTTTTTCCGGGTCGTTGAGATAGTTGACCACCCGGCCCGGCAATGCTTCGAAATAGATCAGGCCGCTTTCCCCGGCGGGAAGCTCGTTGCCGTCATCATCGCATATATGGATCGCTCCGAGCGACGTCCTGCCGACCGAGCCGGGTTTCCTGAGCCATTCCTCGGCAGAAATGTGCGTCGCCCCGACACCTTCGGTGCTGCCATAGTATTCGTGGATCACCGGCCCCCACCACTCAAGCATGCGCCGCTTGATCTCGACCGGACAAGGCGCAGCCGCGTGCAGCACGAATTTGAGGCTGGACATGTCATAACGCAGCCGCACTTCGTCTGGGAGCGCCAGCATGCGCACGAACATTGTCGGCACGAACTGGCAATGATTGACCTTGTAGTCCTGGATAGCGCGCAGCACACCTTCTGCATCGAACTTGCGCTGGGTGATGAACGTGCCGCCGTTGCGGTGGGTATTGGTCAAACTGGAAAGTGGCGCCCCGTGATAGAGCGGGCCGACATTGAGAGTGATCAAGGGCTTCATCTCACGATAGATCGGCATCGGACCTTCGAGCGCGTTGGGCTCGTCGATCGGTCCGGGAGTGAACGGCTGGACAATCCCCTTGGGCCGACCGGTCGTCCCGCTCGAATAAATCATGTGGAAGCCGGAAATCTCATCCGGCACGGGGGTTACAGGCATCGCGGCCAGTGCATCATCGAGCGACGCCGCTCCCGCCAGTTCTTCCCGATCCGCATAGAACACCGCTTCGACGCCGGGAATGCGGCTCTGGCGCTCGGCGGCCAGCACGCGCGGAGTCTCGCCCAACGAGGCCGAAAGCACCAGCAGGCGCACACCGGCATCGCCAAGGATATAGGCCGCCTCATCGGGCTTGAGGTGTGTTGAAAGCAGAATGTCGAACACCCCGCAGCGCGTCGCGCCCCAATGGACCATGGCGAATGCGGGCGAATTTCGCATCATTACCGCGATCCGGTCGCCCGGCTTCAGGCCTTGTGCGCGCAGGAACTGTGCAACCCGGTTGGAGCCTTCGTCCAGTTCGCGGTATGTCAGCGTCTCGCCGGTATCGGCGACCAGCATGGCCAGCCGGTCTGGGTGGCTGGCAGCATGGCAAGAGGGATGAAAACCGGGCATTCAGTCAATCCCTATCCCACAGGCAGCGGATCAATAAACGCCGCCCTGTTCTTCGACAAAGTTTTTCGGTCCGACGCTCTCTGATTTGGTCTGCGATTCCGCCTGCTTGACTTCGGGGCCGCGCCGCAATTGAGCTACGAGAGCATCCCGGCGTGCCTCGAACTCATCAAGCTGGGTCGAACGTTTGGGTTCGGTATCGGCCTTGAACGCTTCCCATATCAGTGAAGACTTGGGGTCATCCCCAGGCGTCCCGGCGAAGGCCCGTTTTCCGGTCACCCGGTCAATCTTGACCATGTGGATATCGGGGGGCGCGATCGCGGGCAGCCGGCTCCAGCGAGGCTTGGTCGCCTGGATCAACTGCTTGACGATGGGCGCAGCAAAAGTGCCGCCCTGGGCATAGCCGCCGAGGGATCGCGGCTGGTCGAAGCCGATGTATACGCCCGCCATAAAGAGCTGCGAGCCGCCAATGAACCAGACATTGGTCGGCCCGGTTGTGGTGCCGGTCTTGCCGAAGATCGGCAGGCCCAGGTCACGCAGGCCCACCGCTGTGCCGCGCGTAACGACGCCTTCCAGCATGTGCACAGTCTGATAGGCGGTGCGCGGATCCATCACCTGCTTGCCGCGCGGCGTGAGGCGGGGCATCGCCTTGCCATCCCACTGCGCCATGTTGCATCCCATGCAGCGGCGATTATCGGCGCGCCAGATCACCTTGCCATTGCGCGCCTGGACATAGTCTATCAGCGAGGCGGGATACTGCACACCGTGATTGGCGAGCGCAGAATACGCGTTGACCATCTGCAACACAGTCGTGTCGCCCGCGCCCAGCGCGAATGAGAGATAGGGATCATATTTGCCGATGCCGACCCGATCGATCGTCTTGACGACATTGTCCATGCCCGAATCATTGGCAATCCGCACGGTCATAAGGTTGCGCGATTGCTCAAGGCCCCAGCGCATCGTGTGATTGCCGCTGCCGCCACCGCCACCGAAATTGCGGAAACATTTCTGGCCAAAACGCGCGCCCTGATAGACGCAGAAGGTGCCATCCAGAACCATGCTTGCGGGCGTCAGGCCAAAATCGAGCCCGGTGGCATAAACGAACGGCTTGATTGTCGAGCCGGGCTGCCGCAAGGCCTGGGTTGCCCGGTTGAATGAGCCGAGCCCGGAATCGAAACCGCCCTGGATGGCCAGAACCCGCCCATCCACCGGGCTTTCCACCACCAGGCCGCCGGAAACCTCTGGGATTGTGCGCACGGCGAAGGCACCGCGGCCGACCGGCGCGGCGGCAATCAGATCGCCCGCCCTCAAGGAGTCGGCCATGCCAGTCAGCGGACCAGTTGTGCCGTCAGCAAAGCCGATTTGCCCTGTCGGCCCATCGCGGCGCAAGACCACGCCCACCCGC
>JANLSP010000189.1:0-1500 GCA_031362485.1 Novosphingobium sp. | reverse complement strand
CTGCCTGGCCCGGCCCAGCGCTATGGCCAGGTTGCCCAGCGCGGGCGGGAGCAAGGTTTCAAGACGGAGCCGCAAGGCCTTGGCCAGCCCGGCAGAAGCGCCGCCCGTGCCGATTGCGATTAGCACCGGCGAGCGGTCAAGCAGGCTGGGAACAGTAATGTCACAAAGGTCGGGCCGATCGGGCACATTGACCAAAAGCCCGCGCGCCTTTAGCCGCTGCACCGCTGCTTCTGGTTCGGCAAGCGCGACAAAGGCAAGCCGGGCTGCGGCATCGTCCACGCCCGCAACCACCCCTCCCGCGCGCTCGACCAATCGCCGCTTGGCCTCGGCCGCTTCGCCCTCACCCAGCACGATCACCGGGCTACCGGCAATCCGATGGAACAGCGGAAGGCTTTCGATCACAGCCAGTCCGGCACGCGTTCGGCAGCAAGGATCGTTGCGGGATCGATTCGATCAGCGACAATCGCCCAGCGGCCCTCATCGACCATCACTTCGGGCACCAGCGCACGGCTGTTGTAGGTGTTGGCCATGGTCGCTCCATAGGCGCCGGCGGTGCGGAAAATGGCAAGGTCGCCTGCGCGCACTGCGTCGATATCGCGCTGGTGAGCAAAGGTGTCTGAACTCTCGCAGATCGGGCCGACAATATTGGCAACCATGCGTTCGCCTGTGGGCCGGACGGCAGCGAAATCATGCCAGGCATCATACATTGCCGGGCGGGCGAGATCGTTCATTGCTGCATCGACCACGACGAACGGTGCGCCTGCGCCCTGCTTGACGCGAATCACTTGCGTGACAAGCACTCCGGCATTGCCGGCAATGATCCGTCCCGGCTCGAACATGATCGTCGCATCCCAGTCACGCGTTACATCGGCAACCATCGCGCCGTATTCAGCGGGTGACGGCAGCACGTCGCTGGCGCGATAGGGCACGCCAAGCCCGCCGCCAAGATCCATGTGCGTGACGGCCATCCCCTGCGCGCGAAGGGCGCGCATCAGTTCTCCCATGCGCAGGAAGGCGGCGCGCGATGGCCCCAGATCGCTGAGCTGGCTGCCAATGTGCACCGCCAGCCCGCGCATTTCCAGCCCGGGCAAGGCTGACAGGCGGGCATAGATCGCAGCAGCGGCATCATAGGCCACGCCGAACTTGTTTTCTGCCTTTCCGGTGGAAATCTTGGCGTGGGTGCCGGCATCGACATCGGGATTGACCCTAAGCGTGCAGATCGCGCGTTTGCCCATGGACGAGGCCATGGCGGCAAGCTCTGCGCCTTCTTCCTCGCTTTCGAGATTGAACTGGCCAAGCCCGACTTCGAGAGCACGCCGCAGTTCGGCCGCGTCTTTGCCGACGCCTGAGAACACCACGTCGGCTGCCGGCATGCCCGCCGCCAGTGCCCGCTCAAGCTCGCCGCCCGAGACGATATCGCCACCGTATCCTTCGCCCGCGAGCACCTTGAGCACCGCGAGATTGGGGTTGGCTTTCATCGCATAAGCGAGATGGATGCGC
>JANLSP010000157.1:0-4891 GCA_031362485.1 Novosphingobium sp. | reverse complement strand
CCATGTAGGCCAGGATCCAGTTGGCAGAATTGCGCGCGGCTATGCCGATGCGTTCGCCCCGTTTGATCTCGTGCTCTGCCAGGAGGCCGCTCGCCAGCCGCATGGCCAGCGCGTGGGTTTCGGCAAAGCTGAGGCGCAGGTCGCCATCCACCAGAAAGGGGGCATCGGCGTAGTGGGCGACGGAAAAGGCATAAAGCGCGGGCAGGGAAGGCGGCGCATGGACAAAGGCGGGATAGCTCTGCCCCTCGCGCGTCACCGGGCTGGTTTCGAACTGGCCTCCCGGCGCGAGGAGCTGGTCCATGATTGCCATCAGCTGCCTGTCGAGATCACTCGCCATATTCGTGTGTGCCTTTCGTGGATTTCCCCAGTCAAAACACCCAGTGGGCATCAAGCCGGATGACATGCCTCGTTCCCTTGTGCCACAAGGAAGCCTAGGGCTCCACTGCGACGCCGGTAACGTGTAAGGGGTTGCGACAGTGCTGTCACTATTGGCCGCGGCGGGCGAACCGCTCCATTGGGTCGATTTCGGGCTGACCCGGGGGATCGAGCTCGGTTTTTTCACCCTGCGCTGGTATAGCCTGGCCTATCTGGCCGGGATAATCTTCGCCTATTGGCATACGATGCGGCAGGTGAAAACAGCGGGTGCGCCGTTGGCCCAGCGTCATGCCGATGACCTTTTCTTCTATTGCACGCTCGGCGTCATTCTGGGCGGCAGGCTTGGCTATGCCACATTCTATGAGCCGCGACTGTGGGCAGAGCCGTTCGAGCTGCTCAAGCTGTGGAACGGCGGCATGAGCTTCCATGGCGGGCTTGTCGGCGTGACACTGGCGCTGGCCTGGGTCGCATGGCGGAACAAACTCAGTTTCCTGCGGATCTGCGATTATGTCTGCGTCAGCGTGCCGATGGGCATGCTGCTCGGCCGGCTGGCAAATTTCGTCAACGGGGAGCAGTGGGGCCGGGTGGCCGGTGATGGCGTCAGGTGGGCGATGGTGTTCCCCGACGGCGGCCCGCTCGCGCGCCATCCCAGCCAGCTTTACCAGGCGACGATGGAAGGGGCCTTGCTGCTGGTGCTGATGCTGTTGCTGTTCTGGAAGACCCGCGCGCGTTTCCGCCCGGGCCTGCTGGTCGGCATTTTCGCCGCCGGGATCGGCACGGCACGTTTCATCGGTGAATTTTTCCGCGAGCCCGATGCCCAGCTTGCCGAATTCGCCGCCCGGACCGGCCTGTCGATGGGCCAGTGGCTGACTCTGCCGCTGATTGCCGTAGGCTTGTTCTTCGTCATCCGAGCCCTGCGCAGGCCAGCGCTCGCGGTATGAGGGCAACGACTGCGCAGGCCGAAACGCTCACTGCGATTTTCGCCCGGCTGATTGCCAACACAGGGCCGATCAGCCTGATGCACTATATGGGCGAGAGCAACGCGCGTTATTATGCCGCGCGCGATCCGCTGGGCGCGGCGGGCGATTTCATCACCGCGCCGGAAATCAGCCAGATGTTCGGTGAACTGATCGGGCTGTGGCTGGCAGACATGTGGATCCGCGCCGGCCGCGAGGAACCGGTGCACTATGTCGAGCTGGGCCCGGGGCGCGGCACTTTGGCACGCGACGCGCTGGCGGCGGCGAAGCGCTATGGCCTGACGCCGGGTGTCCATTTCGTCGAAGGCTCGCTGGAACTGCGCGATATTCAACTCGCCGCCGTGCCATCGGCACAGTTCCACGACGATCTCTCCAGCGTGCCGATGTATGGCCCGGTACTGATCGTCGGCAATGAATTCCTCGACGCGCTGCCGGTGCGCCAACTGGTCAAAACCGCCGATGGCTGGCGCGAGCGCATGGTGGCGCTGGATGGTGACCGGTTCATTCCCGTAGCTGGGAATCAGTCGATGGACGCTGCCTTGCCCGAGGCGCGGCGACAGGCGCCCGATGGCACCATTATCGAGACCTGCCCGGGGGCCGCGGCGGTGGTTTACGAGATCGCCGGGCGGCTGCTCGAACAGGGCGGAGCGGCGCTGCTGATCGACTATGGCTACGACGCGCTGCGCGACGGCTCGACGCTTCAGGCGGTTCGTGAACACCGCATGGTCGATCCCTTCATCCTGCCGGGCGAGGCAGACCTGACTGCCCACGTCGATTTCGCCACTCTGGCAATGATCGCACAATCGCGCGGGGTGAAATGGCTGGGAACAGTGCCGCAGGGGCGCTGGCTGCGCGAGCTGGGCATCGAGACCCGCGCCGATAGTCTGGCCGGCTTCGCGCCGCAGCATGCCGCCGCGATCCAGTCGGCCAAGGAGCGCCTGATCGGCGAGGGGCAGATGGGGCTGCTGTTCAAGGTCATGGGGCTTGCCGCGCCCAGCTGGCCCGACGGGGTCGGCTTCTAGTTATGGCGGCATATTCGCCAACGCTCGCTTCGCGGCTGGTGCGCAGTTTCATCCTGTGGCTGTTTCGGCTGCGCGGCTGGAAGCTGGAAGGAGCGAAGCCGGATGCCTCGCGCTTCATCATCATTGGCGCGCCGCACACGTCGAACTGGGATTTCGTCTTCTTTCTGGGTGCGTCCCATCATTTCGGTATCCTGCCCCACTTCATGGGCAAGGTGAGCCTCTTTCGCTGGCCGCTTGGGCGTTTCATGCACGACATGGGGGGAGTGTCAGTGGATCGCAGCAAGCGCGGCAACCATGCCGAAGCGATGGCCGCGGCCTTTGCCGAACATGAAGAGTTCACCCTTGTGATCGCGCCCGAAGGTACGCGCAGCCATGTGGGAAAATGGCGCTCGGGCTTCTGGCATATCGCCAAAGCAGCGCAGGTGCCGATCGTGCTGGCCTGGGTAAACCAACAGACCAGGCACGGCGGACTGGGGCCGGCGATCATGCCTGGCGAGAGCTTCGAGGCCGACATGGAGCGGATTGCCGCATTCTACCGCGCGGTGATGCCCGGCCACCCGAAGTGGGCGGCGTTCAACGCGGCGGACTGATCCTATCGGTATTTCTGCCCCGGCGGGGTCGGGCGGTAGTTCGGGTTGAGCTCGGGATACAGGTCGGTATGGCGCGGCTCGGGCGGAGCGACGCGCGGGGGCACAGCCTGGAGCCAGGCTTCGAGCGCGGCTATGTCCATTCCGCCAATTGTGCGGTTGCGCCCCTTCTCGAAGCCGGAGAAACTATCGCCGCCATTTGCCAGGAACATGCTGACCGTCACGCGGTAGTCGCGCGCCGGATCAATCGGGGCGCCATTCAGTGCGATCGCCGATATTCTACTGCCGATCGGCTTGCGGCGATCATAGCTGAAGCTGAAACCCTGCGACGGGGTGAGCACCTGCTCTGGAGCATTAGTGTCGAAGCCCTGCTCGAGGATCGCTTTGATGTCAGCGCCGGTCAGGGTCAAGGTCACCAGCTCATTGTTGAATGGCTGCACCTGATAAATATCGCCAAAGGTGACGCTGCCATCGGGCGCGGCATTCAGCGAACGGCGGATGCCGAAGGGGTTCATAAAAGCGATTTCGGCGCCTGCGCCCAACGTTGCGGCGAGCTGTGCATCGGCGATCAGGTTGCCGAGCGGCCCGCCGGTGTTTGACAGCGGCCCGTCAAGCCGCTCGAGCGGGCGAGAAATCGTGCCGACTTTGCGCTGCGAGAACTCGGCGGCGGCTTTGACATAGCGATCGACATAGGTGGCAAGATCGGGCCGGGGGGCGAATTTGGGGTAAATGTCGGTCGGGTCGATCTGCGAGACCGAGGCGCGGTAGCCGGTCGATTGCACGATGATGTTGTGTGCCTGCTTCGAGACCACTCGGCGGCTGGCAGGATCGATCTGCAAGGTGATGTCGGTCACCAGCTTTCCCCACAGCCCGGCGCTGGTCAGCAGGAAGGGCTTGGCTGGATTGTATTTCGCATAGTCGCAGACATAGGCCCAGTGGGTGTGGCCTGAGACGACCACGTCGATGCTGGTATCGAGCCGGTCAAGGATCTGCGGGATATTGTTGCGCAGCCCTTCACAGGCGTTGGAATCGGGCTCGCCGCCAGTATAGCCTCCCTGATGCAGCAGCAGCACCACGGCGCCTGCGCCCTCGGCGCGCAGCCGCGCGGCGGCCGCGTTGGCGGTATCGGCTTCATCGGTGAAGCGCACCTGGCTCGCGACATCGGTCGGGATCAAGCCGTCGGTGGCTTTCAGCGTCAGCCCGATCAGTCCGACTTTCACCCCGGTGCGCCCTTTGCCAAAGCTGCGCATCGCGGTTGCGGGAAACAGTGTCGAGCCATCCGGACGCAAGGTGTTGCCCGCCAGAAAGCCGAAGCGCGCGCCCTTGAACTGTTCGACCTGGCAGGGCTTGCGCGCCGTAAGCTGGGCGCAGCCGCCGTTCTGCTTGCGCAGCAATTCCTCGATGCCGGAATCGAATTCGTGGTTGCCCGCCGCGTTGAAATCGAGCCCGATCATGTTCATCGCGGTGACCGTCGGCTCGTCAAGAAACAGCGCGGAGGTGATCGGTGTGCCGCCGATAAGGTCGCCCGCCGAAACAGTCAGGTGATTGGGATATTTTGCCCGCACCGAATCGATCACACTGGCGAGCCAGGCGACCCCGCCGCTGGGCACTACGACAATCCCACCCTTGCCGTCTGGCGCGGGGACAGCCTGCTTGGGCGGCTCAAGCGCGCCGTGGAAATCGTTGATTGCGGCAATGCCTACCGTGACCGCAGTGTTGCCGCCGCCTTGCGGCGTGGCGCAGGCAGAGAGCAGCAAGGCGAGCAGGCAGGCGGAGAAGGCGCGGAGTCTCATGGCGGCTACTGTGCTGAGCAATGATGACAGCGGCAAGACGAAAAGCAGAAGTGGGCGCACTCAATCAGTGGCAAAGCGTCGGGCATAGCCCGCGCCGCGTGCGGTGAGCTGCTCGTGGCGGCCCACGGCATCGATCC
>JANLSP010000051.1:0-1654 GCA_031362485.1 Novosphingobium sp. | reverse complement strand
CTGCCGCTCGAGATCGGCGGGGCGACAGTCTGGTGCAAGGCGGAGTGTCTGCAGCCTGTCGGTGCATTCAAGATTCGCGGCGCATGGCACCGGCTGTCCGCCTTGACCGAGGAGGAGCGCGGGCGCGGGGTGGTCGGCGTTTCCAGTGGCAACCATGCACAAGGCGTTGCCTGGGCCGCGCGCCGACTTGGGATCGAAGCAGCGATTGTAATGCCGGTTGATGCGCCGCAGATCAAACTCGCGGCCACCCGAGCGCTGGGCGCCGAAGTTGTGCTCTATGATCGGCCCGGCGGCGAGGATCGTGACGCTGTCGCGGCACGGCTGTGTGCCGAACGCGGGGCGACTCTGGTCCACGCATTTGCCGATCCCTGGGTGATCGAAGGCCAGGGCACGATTGGCCTTGAACTGGACGCACAGATGGCCGCGCGCACCGGCGGGCCGCCCACGCGCATCGTCGCTCCGTGCGGCGGCGGCGGGCTTTCCGCAGGGCTCGCAATCGCTTGTCCCGATGCCGAAATCGTGCCGGTCGAGCCCGAAGGCTGGGACGACGTGCGCTGTAGCCTGGAGGCGGGCCGGATCGTGTCAGTGCAACGCGATGCTCCGCCGACCGTCTGCGATGCGCTGCAAACGCTTGCTACCAGGCCAATCAACTTCGCGGTGCTGCGCAACCGTTGCCGATATGGTCTCGCAGTATCCCCGGCCGAAGTGCGCGCCGCGCAGCGCCTTGCTTTTACCCAGCTGCGCCTCGTCCTTGAACCGGGCGGGGCTGCGGCACTTGCGGCGGTGCTGGCCGGCAAGGTTGGCGCGGACGGGCGCACGGCGGTGATCCTCAGCGGCGGCAACACCGACGCAAAGGCCTTTGCAGAAGTCATTTCCGGCAGCAACTAGGTTGCAATTGACAATCGAACTTCTGCAACGCAGTCTGCCCGCATTCGCAGTGTGAAGGGGGTACACCGTGCTTAACCAAATGCTGATGCCAGCGGCCGCCTTGATCGTCTGGACGCTGATCGTGCTGATCTGGATGATCGTCACGCGCTTTTCCGCCTTCGGCAAGGCCGGGGTCAATCTGGGCAAGGCCCCTCCAGGTGGTCGCGGGGTGAACCTTGAAGGTGTGTTGCCCGATCGGACCAACTGGAAAGCGCACAATTATACCCACCTGATGGAACAGCCGACGATCTTCTATCCGGCTGTGCTGATCCTCGCGCTAGCCGGGGCAAGCTCGCTCGATGTGCAGCTTGCCTGGGCCTATGTTACGATCCGGGTGGTCCATTCGCTGTGGCAGGGCCTGGTCAACCGGGTGCCGGTGCGCGCGATGATGTTCATGGTCTCCAGCGTTATCCTTGTCATACTGGCCGTGCGCGCGCTGCTTGCGACGCTGGGCGCCGCGCCGGGAGCAATTACATGATCGGCATGGGCACGCTCCAGCCGTTGATCGCGCTGGCGGCATGGACCATGGTCATGTGGCTGTGGATGTATGCGACGCGGCTTCCGGCGATGTCCGCTGCAAAAGTCGATCCGGACTCGTTGGTAACCGGCCCCAAAAAGTCGCTCGATGACGTTCTGCCGCCCAAAGTCCAATGGAAAGCGCACAACTACAACCACCTCCATGAAGCGCCAACAGTTTTCTATGCAGTGGCGATTGTGCTGGCGATCA
>JANLSP010000046.1:0-4307 GCA_031362485.1 Novosphingobium sp. | reverse complement strand
GCCATCGAGGAAATCAAGTGCCTCAGATCGCGCCATTTCCATGGCATAGACAACAAGGACTGGGAGCTGTCGCGGCGCAAGGTGCTGGCACCGGATGCTGAACCGAACGTCGGCTGATTGGGCGCCGCGGGGAGGCTTAACGAAACTTCATCCGGAATGGCTTATGACCTGCCCCGCCGGCGCCTGGGTGGCGCTTGGGGCGGCGGGGGGGGTGACGGGTGGAGCAGTTGGGCAAAGCCCGGCAAATCGTCGACCAGCCCCGGCAGATGATCCAGCCTGGTTCCCATCGCGCGGTCCAGCAGTTCAATCCGGTCATTCGCAGTCGGATGGGTCTTGCTGATCAGCGCGGCTCCGCTGGCGCCTTGCAATGCGCCCAGAGTCTGCAACACACCCACCATGCCATAGGGCGAATAGCCCGAACGCGCTGCGATGACCACGCCCATGCGGTCGGCCTCATATTCGTCGTTTTTGTCCAGACCCCGGGCGAACAGCTCGCGGCCTGAATCCACCAGCCGGGAGGTGATCCTGCCGACGACCCCGCCACCGCTGACGCGGCGTGTGAGTTCGCCAAATGGGGAATTGCCGTGCTGGCGTTGCAGTGCCTTGAGGTGGTGGCGCTTGACGACATGGGCGATTTCATGCGCGAGAATATCGGCCAGTTCGGATTCGCTGCGCAATTGTTCGAACATGCCACTGGTAATCAGCACATGGCCGCCCGGCGTGGAGAAGGCATTGACGCTGCTGGTATGAATGATGCCGAACTTCCACGGCAAATTGGGGCGTTCCGAATGCATCGCCAGCCAGCGCCCCACCCGGTTGACATAAAGCTGTTTGGCCGGGTCATCGAGCAGCGGTGCTGCGCCCATCAGCATGCCCGCCAGATCACCGCCGAGCTCGATCTCTTCTGCTTCGCCAATATCTTTCATTGCCTTGGCGGCAGAGGTTACCGTCTTGGCACCGCGCATTATGCGGCCAAGACCGCCAAATTGCGCTTGCGCAGGCACGGCCAATGCCAGCGCCAGCGTCAGGCCCAGCAGGCGGCAGGCGATTGCTGATGCCGCGCTCATCGATCGCTCGTTTTCAGATATTCGACCTGGTTTTCCTTGATCCCTTGCTTGGCGGCATGGTCCGACGCCACGGCAGGTTCGATTGCCAGGGTGGTCAACATGGCAAGTTGCTCAAGATCGATCGAGCTTGCCCGGATATCGGCCTCGTCCATACCCTTGACGCCGGTGGTCACTGTCCGGCCCCTGCTGCCTGTGTGCAGCTGCGATGCGGATGCCGGGCTTGATGCGCCGCCTGCGGCGGGCCTGGCAATCGCATCGAGGCGGACACTGAGCATACGCACCCAGCCGGCCTTGCCGCTACTGTCAACCCGCATCCAGCCGCCCTGGCGTGCGAGGATAGTCAGCGGTTGATTGGCCGCGAGCCGTTCGGTGGTCGCCGCATCGATGAAGGGCTGCGCCTTGAGCTCACTGGCGCGAATCAGGATTCCCTTTTCGGCGGCCTGCGCGGCACTGACCGTAAACAGTGCCGCTGCCAGTGAAAGCAATCGACCAGACGTTCGCACGGCAAAGTCCTCCACACTTCGCGTCAGACCTTATCAGTCTTTGGCCGAGGCTCAAATAGCTGCACCGGCATTTCGCGGCCCTTGACGCGGTGCGAGCCGCAGTCCTGCCAGTCAAACTGTCCGTCTGCCGCCGCCCGGGTCGCGCCGGACACCAGAATGCGTGCCTGCCCCTTGGTCAGCCCTTCGATCCGGCTGGCGAGGTTTACCGTGTCGCCGATCGCCGTGTAGTCCAGCCGGTCAGCGGAGCCGATGAAGCCGACGACGGCGTGCCCGGTATGGATGCCGATGCCGATTTCCAACTCTGCACCCAAACCATCCAACTCGCCACCCAATTCACCGCGCAGTTCATCCAGCGCCGCCGCCATCTCGAGAGCGGCTGCGACGGCGTGGGCGGCTTGTTCGGGATCCGCAGCGGGCGCCCCCCAAAACGCCATGATCGCATCGCCGATGAACTTGTCGAGCGTGCCGCCGTGGCGAAAAATCACCGCGACCTGGCGGGAAAAATAGCGGTTGAGCAATTCAACGACCGCCTCGGGACGGGTCGCTTCGGACAGCGCGGTAAACCCGCGAATGTCAGTGAACAGAACGGTGATCTCGCGCGCTGCGGCACTGGCGCGGTGGTCAATATCGCCGCGCTCGATCAGCTCTGCGACCACGCCGGGATCAAGGAAACGAGCGAACATCGCTGTCGTCTTCAAGCGTTGCGCCCGCTCGCGCAGGTAGGCCAAACCGGTCGCGCCCAGATAACAGGCCCAGGCAAAGGCAAGCGGAGCATAAACCGGCCAGAAGGCGCCCTGAGACAGCGCGATCCCGGCCGCGACCAGCACGGCAAGACTGACCATCAACAAGGCCGCGCCGATCTGTCCTGCGCTGCGCCCGCGCGTGAAACCAAACGAGACAAGTGCGATCAGCGCCAGCGCCAGCGGCAACAAGGTGGGGCGCGGGGTTTCGCGCAGCCAGTCGCCGCGATCAAGATTGTCGAGCGCGGTCGCGAGCACTTCGACGCCCGGATAGGTGCTGCCCATCGGAGTTAGATGCAGGTCCATCAGGCCCGGAGCCGAAGTGCCGACGATGACGAACTTGCCCTTGAATTCATCAGGCTTGCGCAGAGGATGCTGGCGCAGGCTGTCGAGATAGATGTCGGCGTAGGACACATGGTTCCAGCCCCGCCGCCAGTTGAGCATCACTTTCTGCTGTTGCGGCAAGCTTTTGCCCAGGCTCTGCATTATCCGCGCGGGTAACGAGGCAAAGCGCCAGTCTGCGTGTTCGAGATAGCGGTTGTGGTGGCGGCCGATGCGGTCGTTGTCGCTGCCAAAATTGATCAGCCCGCCGCGCATCGCCTCCGGATGAGGCAACATGACCAGCGGCATCATCAGCGGCGCACGTGCCTCAAGGCTCGCGCCGGGCAATGCCTGAGCGCCAATCGCGGCAGGCATATCGCCGACCCGCGCGCCCTCGCCCTCGGAATTGAGCGTCATCGCCAGCCAGACCTGAGGATTGCGCGCCACCGCATCGGCAAAGGCGGCATCATGTTCAGGGCGGTAAACATCCAGTTCGTTGAACAGCACATCGAAAGCAATTGCACGCGGACCTTGCGCCGCGATCGCATCGGCGAGCTCGCCATGCACCGATCGCGGCCAGGGCCAGCTGCCCGCCTGCTCGTTCATCAGTTCGAGGCTGCGCTGATCAATATCGACGATCACCACCCGGTCGGACGGGGCGCGGCTTGCGGCCAGGCGGCGCAGTGCTATATCGCCGGTGCGCTGGTCGATGATGTCGGTCAGGCCAAACAGCGAATAGTCGGCAACTGCCAGCGCCGCGAAGAGCAGCGCCAGCACCAGCCATTGTCCCCCCGGAGTTGCACGCAGAAACCTTGCGATCATCAACCCTTCCAGCCATCCTGTGCCCCGCTCAAACTACGCAATCAGTGCGAGAGCGCAATGCCGACGGAGGAAACCTGCATGAACGACCTTGAACGCCTCATCGCCATTGAGGAAATCAAGCGGCTGAAAGCGCGCTATTTCTATGGCATCGACAATAAGGACTGGGAGCTGTGGCGGCGCGAGGTCTGGGCTCCCGATGCGCGGCTGATTGTCGGCGAAATGGGCAAGGACGTCGGACCGCGCGACGTGCTGATTGACTGGGTGGCGGCGCAGTCGGCCGATCAGGTTTCGGTGCATCATGGCCACATGCCCGATATCGAGATTGTGTCCGACACCGAGGCGACAGGCGTCTGGGCGATGGAGGACCTGATCTGGCGCTCGAAAGAGCACCCGCTCAACGGCGAATATGCCCATGTCCACGGCTGGGGGCACTACCGCGAGCGCTATGTTAAACTGGACGTGGGCTGGCGTATTTTCGAGACCGAGCTGACCCGGCTGCGGGTGGAATGGGTCAAGCATTTCTGAAGTGCCGGTCGACATAGGTATTGCTGCGAATGCGGGATTGTTGACGTCATGCAGGCATGTTAGGAAGACTTGCTACAAGGGAGATTCTCGATGAGAGACTGGCGCGGACACCTGCAGAAGCAGTCAATCAAATATGTTGTCATGGTCGTGGCCGTGGCCAATTGCGCGGGCATCTATCTTGCCCATAATCGCCTCAGCCAGCCATACAGCGGCCCTTCCGCTGGCGGTCCCGAAGTCGTAATCAGTTTTGCCGATGCGGGCGCTGCGATGCCTTCTTCTGCGATGCCTTCTTCTGCAATGTCCTCACCAGCTTTGGCCTATTCCGCGTC
>JANLSP010000024.1:0-3745 GCA_031362485.1 Novosphingobium sp. | reverse complement strand
CACGACGCCGACATTGTCGGCCTCGAGGTTGAGCGCCATGCCCTTCACCCCGTTGGCGAACTCGACCATCTCGCCCGCCTGGACCGAGTCGAGCCCGTGGATGCGGGCGATACCATCACCGACCGAGAGCACCGATCCGACTTCCGAGACCTGGGCCTCGGTGCCGAAGTTGGCGATCTGGTCCTTGATGACCTTGGAGATTTCTGCGGCACGGATTTCCATGACTAACCTTTCATCGCCTGGGCGAGGGAATTGAGACGGGTGCGGATTGATGAGTCGATCTGTCGGCTGCCGATGCGGACGACCAGTCCGCCGAGCAGTTCGGGATCGACCGAAGACTTGATTTTTACCTCGCGGCCTTCGCGTGCCTTGAGCCTGGCTGCGAGCGCCTTCAGCTGATCAGCCGAGAGCGGATGGGCGCTGGTGACTTCGGCGGTCACTTCGCCACGCGCAGTAGCGGCGATGCTGGCAAAGGCACGCACGACATCGGGCAGCGCGGCAAGCCGTCCATTCGCGGCGAGCACGCCGAGAAACTTTGTGGTGAGCGCCGAAACCTTGAGCAGCCTGGCCACGCCGCCGACAGCTTCACCCGCCGCCTTGCGCGTCAGCCGCGGATTGCGAATCAGCGCAGCCAGATCACCCGACTGGCTGAGCGCAGCCCCAAGCGATTCGAGATCCTTCTCGACAGAACTGACTGCCTTGGTCTCGGACGCCAGATCATAAAGTGCCGAGGCGTAGCGCCCCTGCAAACTGGCCGTAATACCGCCGGAATTATCCACGCGCGTCGTGTCCCTCATAGATGCAAGGCTTGCGGGAGGATGCAGCAACAAACGAGCGCTACGCCCCGCAGACGGGGGCGCGCCTAGCATCGGTTTTGCTGCGATGCAAGGCGGGGTGCGGACTAAAGCCGGGCAGTCTCGCCATTACCGCGCTTGACCGCAAGTCAGCCAATGGCGAGACTGCGGGGAATGAGGATAGGCAGCGATGTATAAACGGACAGCGACACTTGCCGCGCTGGCGCTGGCGGCCTGTTCGGGCAAGTTTGCCGGTCCCGCCTATGTCGAAGGCGCGGTCAATGCCGAGGACCTCGTGGCCCTTCCCGGAAGTCGATGGATTGTCACCAGCGGGCTCGATGCCCCCGGCGCGTCGGGCCGGCTCAGCCTGATCGATCGCGAGGCGAAGTCGGCGCGGGTGCTGTTCATGGCTGATTCGCGGCAGGAACCATACAAACACGCGGGCGAACCCGGCGGTGCGCCGGACTGCCCTGGGGCGCCGGAACCCGGCAAGTTCGGCGCGCATGGCATTGCCTTGCGCCTGACCAATCCTGGCAAGGGCATACTTTTCGCCATTAACCACACCGGGCGCGAGGCGGTGGAGCTATTTGCGCTCGACTGGTCAGGTGATGGGGTCACGGCCAAGTGGACCGGTTGTGTGCCCTTGCCGCCGGGCGTGCTCAGCAACGGCGTCGCACCGCTGCCGGGCGGGCGCATTGCCGTCACCTGGATGAACGCGCCCGAATTCTTCGCCGGGCCGGCTGGCCGCGAGAATGCCGCGACATGGATACCCAAGTTCATCGCCGGGGAGAAAACCGGCTATGCCGCGACCTGGCGGCTGGGCGAGGGCTGGCGCAAGCTACCCGGCAGCGAAGGCTCGGTGCCCAATGGCATCGAGGCATCGGCGGATGGTAGCCAGCTGTTCGTGGCGATCTGGCGGGCCAGTGAAGTGCGGCGGATCGATCTCGCCAGCGGGCAGGTGGCGAGAGTGAAACTCGATTTCATGCCCGACAACCTGCGCCTTGGCGACGACGGTCGGCTGTGGACTGCCGGCGCGGCAGGTGAGGCCGGGGCCTATTTTGCCTGTGCAGCCAAGCCCGGCTGCCACAATGACTACCGCGTTGCCAGCATCGATCCCGGGGCGATGACTGCTGAAGTTATCGTCCATCCTGACACGCGTCCCGCATTCGGCGATGCGACTGCGGCAGTGCGCGTGGGCGACGAGCTGTGGCTGGGGTCCAATCCGGCGCGGCGGGTGGCGGTGTTTGCCGCTCCGCGTTGATTTGGCCGCAAGCTTCGGGAAGCATCGCGCGGCTCCTTGTCATAGACCCTTGCCAGCCAAGGAGACCGCGCCATGATGACAGGCGACATGACTGACACTCTGGACGACGAACAGTGCTGGCGCATTGCGCTGGCCAAGGACCGCCGCTTTGACGGCCTGTTCGTCCTAGGCGTCCATTCGACCGGTATCTATTGCCGCCCCTCTTGTCCCGCTCGGCCGCCCCGGCGCGAAAACGTGCGGTTTTATACTGATGCCGCCGCGGCCGAGGCGGCCGGGCTGCGGGCTTGCAAGCGCTGCTGCCCGGGCGATGTCAGCCGCGAGGAGCGCGCGGTGCTGGGCGCCATTGCCGCGATCCGCAGCGCGGAGCAGCCGCTGGCGCTGGCCGGGCTGGCCGGGGATGTCGGCTATTCGCCCGCGCATTTCCAGCGCTTGTTCAAGCGTGCCACGGGCCTGTCGCCCGCTGCCTATGCGCGCGCGCTGCGGATTGAGCGGGCCAGCGATGCGCTGAGTGCGGGCGCGAGGGTGACCGATGCACTATATGATGCAGGATTCAACGCGCCGTCGCGTTTCTATGAAGCGAGCGAGCGGCTGGGCATGACCCCATCAGCCTGGGCGAACGGCGGGGAAGGAGTGACGATCCGCTGGGCTGTGGTCGCCAGCAGCCTTGGGCCGATGTTGGTGGCGGCGACAGACAAGGGCGTTTGCCGGTTGTCGTTCGGCGAAGGTCGCGAGGCGCTCGCCGCGCGTTTTCCCAAGGCCGATCTGATGGAAGGCGGCGCGGAATTTGCCGGCCTTCTTGCCGATGTGATCGCCTCGATAGAAAACCCCGGGGCGATGCGCGAGGTGCCGCTCGATGTGCAGGGCACCGCGTTTCAGGAAGCGGTGTGGCAAGAGCTGCGCCGCATTCCGCCCGGCGAGACTCGCTCCTACGCCCAGATCGCTGCCGCAGTCGGCAAGCCCGGCGCAGTGCGCGCGGCGGGATCGGCCAATGGTGCAAACAATGTAGCGGTGCTGATTCCCTGTCACCGGGTGATCCGCAGCGATGGCAGCCTTGGCGGGTATGCCTATGGGCTGGAGATCAAGCAAAAGTTGCTCGAACGGGAGCGAACAGCTTCCACGAAATAGTGGAATGCGCTATTTCCCTGCCAAATCTGCCACAGAGGAGCGTCGAACCATGACCGTAGCATTGCCTGCAGGAGCGCCGCCATCGATGGGCGAGGCCTTTGCCCATATCAACAGCCTGACTTCCCCCACGGTAGACGATCTCAAGGTCATGGTGCTGATCGAAGCGGCCGGGCTTGACCTCTATCGCGGCATCGCAGCGGGTTCAGGCAATCAGGCGGTCGTGGCTTTGTTGGAGCACAATGGCCGAGAGGAGCTGGCCCATTCCCACCGCGTCTCCAAGGCAATCCTGGCGATCAGCGGCGAGGCGTACCCGCCGCCCGAAGCCTCGGACAATCCCTATCTTGGCGGACCGATGATGTCCGTGCCGCTCACCCCAGAAGGCCTGCGCGGGCTGGCGCAGAGCGAATATGCGGGCGAGGCGCTCTATGAAAGCTGGGCGGCCAACAGCAGCAACGAAGAAGCGGCGCGGCTGTTCCGGCTGAATGGCAAAGAAGAGGCCGAACATGGTGAGCGGCTGCTGGAGGCGGCGGCGCTGCTGGAGGGGTGATCCTCAAACAAAACTATA
>JANLSP010000071.1:0-2450 GCA_031362485.1 Novosphingobium sp. | reverse complement strand
GCGCCGCAATCGATGCACTCCACAGGATCGATGAAAAGCATCTCGGCTTCGGCAAATTTCGCCTCGTCCAGCGCACCCTCCCAGCGCGCGACGACGACTGTAGCGACGGCATTGCCAATAAAATTGGTCAGCGCGCGACATTCGCTCATAAAGCGGTCGATGCCGAGAATGAGGGCCATGCCGGCGAGCGGAACCGAAGGCACGATCGACAGGGTCGCCGCCAGGGTGATGAAGCCGGCCCCGGTTACACCGGCAGCGCCCTTTGAACTGATCATGGCAACCGCCAACAGGGCGACCTGCTCGCCGATGCTGAGCTCGGTGCCCGTTGCCTGGGCAATGAACAGCGCGGCAAGCGTCATGTAAATGTTGGTGCCGTCGAGATTGAAGGAATAGCCGGTCGGCACAACCAGGCCGACGACCGCCTTCGAGCAGCCCGCGCGTTCCATCTTCTCGATCAGCGGCGGCAGCGCGGCCTCCGACGAGGACGTGCCCAGGACCAGCAGCAGTTCCGCCTTGAGATAGCGGATCAGGGCGAGGATCGAAAAGCCGTTCAAGCGGGCGATTAGGCCCAGCACCACCAGGATGAACAGCGCCGAAGTGATATAGAAAGTCGCGACCAGCGTCCCCAGCGAGGCGAGCGTGCCGATGCCGTATTTGCCGATAGTGAAGGCCATGGCGCCGAAGGCGCCCAGCGGCGCAAACCGCATCAGGATCGCAACCAGCTTGAAGACGACCAGCGAGACATTCTCGAGCAGCCGCGTCACCGGTTCGCCTGGCGTGCCGACCATGGCAAGTGCCACGCCGAACAGGATTGCCACCAGCAGCACTTGCAGGATTGAGCCCTCGGTCATTGCCGAGACAAGAGTGGTCGGGATGATGTCGAGCAGGAATTTGACGATACCCGCTTCCTCAGCCTTGCCGGCATAGTCCCGGACGGCACTAGCATCGAGCGTCGCCGGGTCGATGTTCATGCCCGCGCCCGGCTGGACGAGATTGGCGACTATCAGCCCGATGATCAGCGCGAAGGTCGATACCGTGACGAAATAGGCAAAGGCCTTGCCAGCGACCCGGCCGATCTCGCCCAGCTGGCGCATGCCGGCGATCCCGGTGACGATGGTCAGGAAGATTACCGGGGCGATGATCATCTTGACGAGCTTGATGAAGGCATCGCCCAGCGGCTGAAGCGCTACGCCCGCCTCTGGCCAGAAGAAGCCAAGGCCAATGCCAGCAGCGATAGCCATCAGGACCTGGACGTAGAGATGGCGGAACCAGGCAGTCCGGCCTGGCTGATCGACGACGGTAGCCTGCGTTATCATGGCCATGCTGACTGCGCTTCCCCACCCGACTTTCGATTTGATTTGCGGTTTCACTGTTACTTGGTTTATGCAGTGTCAAATCAAAAATTCTGTGCCTTATATTATTGATTTATTTGGATATAAAATAGAGAATTGACGAGGATACTCAAAAACTGTGCTGAAATACGCACAAAAATATAAAGTTTGGGCGGAAGAAGGCACATAAAGTCTGATGCAAGCTCAGAAAACCGCGATCAATAGAGGACGATTCGTCTGGTGGCTGGCGGCACTTGCCCTTGTCGCAGGCCTTCTGCTTTGGATCGGCGAGCGTTGGGCGCAATCTGCGGCCAGTGCGACGGCAAGGGGCGATGCGCACCAGTTGGCCGCTGTCAATGTGCTGCTGTTCAACAGCGAATTGCAGAAATTCCGGCTGCTGCCCGTGGCCCTGGCTGAATACCCAGACGTTGCAGAGTTGCTTATGTCCGGCGCTGCGAGCGACGCGGTCAACGATCGGCTTGAGCGGCTTGCGGCCAAAACCAATGCCGCTGCCATCTACGTGATCCGACCGGATGGCCTGACAGTGGCGGCAAGCAACTATCGTCGGCCGACAAGCTTTGTCGGACAGAACTATGCCTTTCGTCCCTATTTCCGAGATGCCTTGCGCGGCGGCTATGCGGAGCTGTTTGCGCTTGGAACAGTGAGCGGCAGGCCCGGGCTTTATCTCGCTCGCAGGGTGGGCGATGCGCGCCAGCCTCTAGGCGTGATCGTCGCGAAGATCGAGTTCGACGCCTTGCAGCATGAATGGGTCAAGCAAGCCGGCATTTCCATGGTTGCCGACGCGCATGACATCGTCATCATCTCCGGCCGGTCAGATTGGCAGTTTCGCACACTGCGTAAACTGGACGAGGCTGAGCGGACGGAGATTGCGCAAAGTCGGCTGTTCGAAGGTGTGCCGCTCAGGCCGCTGCCATTTGCTGTGACGGAAAAGGAAATTGAGATTGACGGTGACGCGTTTAGCCCGGTCAAGGTTCCGGTGGCCTTGTCCGGCAGCCACCTTATCACGCTTATGCCGATGGAGCGCGCAATTGGCAGTGCGCGGGCCCAGGCGCGCATTGTCGTCGTTTCGGTCCTCTTTGTCCTGCTCGCCTTTCTCGC
>JANLSP010000671.1:0-2715 GCA_031362485.1 Novosphingobium sp. | reverse complement strand
CGAAAATCCGAGCAACGAATTTTCGAGCTGCTTGTCCTTGTGCGCCATGAGATAGGCATAAACCTCGCGCGCAGCGGCGGCGCGGTCTGCGAAGTCGGATGAACGCATGATGCGGTCTTCCCATTCGATAAACTGATCGACCTTCTCGCGTGGCATGCCCATCAAATCGAGGAAGACATAGGACGGAAACGGGATGGCAAACTGGCTGACGAATTCGCAGCCGCCAGACTTCTCGAATTTTTCGATCAGTTCAACGCAGGCCTGTCGCACCGAATCGCCGATCGCATTGATCGCCTTGGGGGTGAAAAACGGGTTGAGGATCTTGCGATAGCCATGATGATGCGGCGGATCGATCTCGATCGGATTGAGCCGCACCGGCTCGCCAACCAGATCGGCGATCATGCCTTTGCGCTCGCCGGAAAAATGCTCGTAATCGATGAAGGCTTCGGTGATCAGATCGTTGCGGGTCAACACCCAGCCCGGTCGGCCATAACTTGCGTCGGTGGCCCAGACGACGGGGGGCAAGTCGTGCATGCGGGTGATCGCGAGCCAGGGATCGTCGCCCTCGGCGGTGAAAGTATCGAAGCTTTTGTCCCACACCAGCTCAGGGGGAACATGGTCCGGAACCGGTTTCGCCTCGGCGACGGGTGCAGTGACCATGGCAATCCTCTCATGTCTTTATCGTTGACCGGCGAACTCCAGATCGCCAGTCCCGCCGTCACTATCACGCACGACGGACACCGCAATATGACATCGATCAATCGCCCGCGCCGCAGCGCGCTCTATCTGCCCGCCTCAAATCCCCGGGCAATCGAGAAAGCGCGCGGGCTTGCCGCTGACGTCGTGATCCTGGATCTCGAAGACGCTGTCGCACCGGAAGCGAAAACCGCCGCGCGGGAGGCAGCCGTGGCAGCAGTGCGCGAAGGCGGCTTTGGCAATCGCGAGGTGGTGATCCGTGCCAACGGTCTCGATACCCCTTGGGGCGCTGCCGATATTGCTGCAATTGCAGGTTCAGGCGCAGATGCTGTGCTGGCACCCAAAGTCTCGAGCATCGACGACATTGAACGGTGCAACGCCGCGCTGGGGGGCGCTACGGCGCACATGCAGTTGTGGGCGATGATCGAGACTTGCGCCGCCGTCCCCCGGCTCGACGCACTGGCCGCCATGGCGCACACCACTCGGCTGTCGCTGTGGGTCATGGGAGTGAACGATCTGGCCAAGGAAATGCGCGCACGCCTGACGCCGGAACGCACACCTTTCCTGCCGATCCTGTCGCTCGCCGTGGCTGCGGCGCGCAGCCAAGGTCTGACGGTGCTCGATGGGGTATGCAATGAATTCCGCAACATGGCGGTTTTTCAGGCTGAGGCTGAGCAGGGCCTGATGTTCGGCTTTGATGGCAAGACCCTGATCCACCCCGACCAGATCGCGCCGTGCAACGCGGTCTTTTCACCCAGCGCCGACGAAATTGCCTGGGCGAAGGCCGTCATCGCCGCATTTGCCATGCCGGAAAACGCAGGGCTCGGGGCGATCAAGGTCGATGGCAAGATGGTCGAGCTGCTCCACCGCGAAGAGGCGGAGAGGCTGCTCATCATCGCTCAACAAATTACGGTTTAGCCAAACCGGGCAATCACCTGCGGCAAATCGGCTGTCGTGCGAATGCCCGGAGCAGCGGCGCAGACGACCGGAATGGCATTAACTGGCCGGTGCGCGGTCAGCCCCGGAGTGAACGCGGCATAGCTTTCCGGCGTCACCGGATAGCTGATATCGACCTTGAGCGGCGTGTCGCCTTCCACCAGCAAGCGCCAGCCGCTTTCGCGCAGATCCCAGCCCGCGTCTTCAATATCGGTGGTGATGAACCAGTTGCAGCGGAAGCGCAGCACCGGTTTGCCGTTGCGCTTGCCGGTGATGGTCGTGCGCATCGCGCCGACAGTGCCTGCCTTGACCACGCCGGCGGCAATTTGGACGTCAGTCTTCGCGGCCGAGAATTCGCCGAAGCCCTCGACCTCATCGAATGACAGTCCGATGGCTTTGGCGGTCTGGCCCAGGGCATTGCCGAAATCGTGCTTGAGATGCTCGACCTGCGCCGGATTCATCGGGCCCATCGGCTTGCCGAAGCCCATGATCTCGAACAGCATCTCGGGAGAATTGCGGCTCGAACAATCGGCATATTCATCGATTGTCAGAAGATCGAGCCGTCGCACGATTGACAGTAGTGCGATGGGCAACACTTCGGTGCTGAAGCCGGGGCTTGAGCCGGTGGCATATATTGACGTGCCGCCCGCCTGGCACGCCGCCTCGATCATCGCGCGCTTGTCCGGCGCCATCATCTCAGGATTGTGGAACTCGCCGCGGGTGGTGATGACGTTCTTGCCCGAGGCGAGCAGGCGGGACACCGCGTCCCAGTCGCAGCCCTGCGGCATATAAAGTACGCAGTCAGCATTTAGCGCGACAATATCATCGACCGAATTGGTCGCCTTGACGCCAGTTGCAGGCAGGCCGACCAGCTCGCCCGCATCCCTGCCGACCTTAACGGGAGAGCTGACCCACAGGCCAACCAGTTCCATGTCCGGGTGCTCGATCACCCGTTGCATCGCGCGGCTGCCGATATTGCCAGTGGCCCACTGGATCACGCGGTATTTCTGCTGGGCAGGCATGCTGCTTCCTCTTCCCGGTTTTAAACGTGAACGCCGGAGAGGTTCCCCTCCCCGGCGATCA
>JANLSP010000669.1:0-2817 GCA_031362485.1 Novosphingobium sp. | reverse complement strand
GCCAACAATAGCGCCGCCGCCAGCGGCCCGCCGCCCGAGGTCGCCACGGCCACTTTGGGATCGCCCGGGATCTGCCGCTCACCAGCCGCACCCCGCAGCTGTATCACCGCCTCATGAGCGAACCCGAAGCCATGGAGCCGGCCCGCGCCAAGCTGGCCGCCGCCGGTGTTGAGCGGCAGTTCGCCGTCGCGGGCAATGCGCTGGCCGCCCTCGATGAATTTGTGCGCCTCGCCCTTTTCGCAAAAACCCAGGCCCTCGAGCCAGGTCAGCGGCAGGAAGGCGAAGCCGTCGTAAAACTGCGCGGTATCGACGTCTTTCACGCTGTAATCGGTATTCTTCCAGAGATCTGGTCCGGCATCATAGGCGGCAGACCATTCGACCTGGTCCCAGCTATACCGGTCCACCGAGCCCGACATGGCGGCAATTCGGACCGGCTGCGCCGTAACTTCGTCGAGCGCGTCGCCCGCCGAAACGATAATCACGGTCGCGGCATCACTAAAGCGGTCGCAATCGTAGAGGCACAGCGGCGTCGAGATCAGCCGCGCGTCCATATATTTGTCGAGGGTCAACTCCTCCTTGGTGATGTTGCGCGCGCGCGGATTGAGCATGGCATTTTTCGATCCGTTGATCGCGATCATCGCCAGTTGCTCGCGGGTCATGCCATACCTGAACACATGGCGCTGGGCATATTGGGCGACCCAGCAGGCGGCAGAGGTTGCCCAGAACGGCGCGGTCCACTGCGAGAAACCCGAGACCGTATCGTGGCGCAGTGGCATATACTCATCGGGCTTGGCCATGCCGCCCGCTTCATAGACGGTACGGAAACAGATGACGTGGCGGCACACGCCCTCTTTCACCGCCATCGCCGCCATGCCGATTGCCGAGAGCTGCGCTGGCTGCTCGAAGGCGCCCATCTGCCACTTGGATTTGATGCCCATCGCCTCAATGATCTCGTCGGTTCCGACCGGCGAAAAGGCGAGATAGCCGCTCGATTTGCCGGGGAATGAAAACACGCCGTCGATCTGGTCCGAAGTCAGCCCGGCGTCGGCCAGCGCTTCGTTGATGGCATCGATGGTAAGCAGCAGCGGATGGCGCGGCAGGCGCACGCCAACCTCGGACTGGCCGACGCCAGTGATATATGCTTCGCGGGCCATCTCAGTTTGCTTTCTCGAAAAGAGGATAGAAAATGCCGTCCTGTTCTTCGAAGGTGACGCGCACCCGATCGTCGAAGCGAACCTCATCAACCGGGCAGCCGACGATATTGGTGGTCAGATAGACCCCCGGCACTCCATCGAGCCGCACGCGGCCGATGACGTATGGCACTTCGAGGTCCTTGGCCCAGGGCTGATGGTTGACCGTGAATGTTTCCACCGCGCCGGTCCCGGCAACGGCTTGGGGAGAAACGTTTTCCGATTGGCAATGGCGGCACAACATCAACGGCGGATGGGTGAATTCGCCGCAGTCGCCACATTTGACGATGTTAAGCTTGCCCTCGGCCCCGCCGGTCCAGAAGGCACGGTTGACCGAATCGAGCTTTGGCCTGGGCCGGGGTGGGGATGCCATCTTGCTATACTCCGTGTTTAGTTGTTTTTTTCCAGCAGCCCGCTTCCCGCAGGCTGCAATGATCCAGTCACAAGCCCGCCGGCATAGCCCTGATCGGTGTAGAGCATGGTGCCGGTGACAGTGGAATTGAGCGGGCTGCACAGCAGCAGCAGCGACCAGGCCTGCTCCTCTGCGCTGGGCATGCGGCCCATCAGCGGGAAGGGATAGCTCGCCATAAAGCCTTCCGGCATGCGCGGGATGGTTGCCGCCATGAAGGCAGTATCGACCGGGCAGGGGGCGGTGCAGTTGATCCGGATGCGGCGTTCAGCAGCAAGGCGCGGGGCGATTTGCTGGATCCAGACGAAGAGTAGTTCTTTCGATGACGAATAGCCGTCGCGCAGCGCCTCGGGGTTGGCCTCATAGAAATCCCGGATTCCGGTGAAATCGGAGATGGCGGCTATCTTGAGGCTTTCCTCCAGGTGGCTCTGCCAATAGCGCGCGGCGACCGAGGCGATCAGGCCTACACTCCCGCCATCGCGCACTTGGCCCAGCAGTGCTTCTGTGAACATGCGGGTGCCCGCGTAGTTGACCAGCATGCAGCCAAGTGGCCCCATGACATGTGGCGGGATGCCCGCGAGGGGGAGCAGAAAGTCGATCGGGCCGACATTGGCCAACTGGGCTGCCGCCGCTTCGATGCTGGCCAGATCGGAGAGATCAACGGACACGTAACTGGCACAAGCGGCCTTGGGCGCGGCGATGTCGGCAATGTGCACGCTGGCGCCAAGATCGCCCAGCAGCCGCGCCGCCGCCTCGCCCATGCCTGATGCGCCGCCGGTCAGCACCACGGTCTTGCCGCGATAGCCCAGGCCGTCGAGATCGCTGCGGCTCATCAATTTCCTCTCCTTTTCGCGCAGCTTGAAAGCATGCAGGCGGCGCGGTCAAGATCTGCGCACTAATCCACCACTTTGCGCGCGATGAGATCGCCAAGTTCCGCTTCAGTCAACCCGAGAACCTCGCGGTAGACATAATCGTTGTGCTCGCCCAGGAAGGGCGCGCCGCGCTCCACAAGCGCCATGTCCGGCTCCATCCGCCAGCTCGGTCCGATGATCGGACGCGCGCCATTGCGGTGATCGCTGACCATGCGGAAAGCCTCGCGTGCCCATAGGTAATCGTCACTGCACAGGTCGATCGAGCTTTGGCTGCGGCAGGCGGGAACGCCGGCGCGGCGAAGTTGGTCGGCCAGTGCGCCAGCGTCATGGTGCGCGGTCAGTGCGC
>JANLSP010000606.1:0-3296 GCA_031362485.1 Novosphingobium sp. | reverse complement strand
GGGGGGTGCCCTCCCCCCGCCCCCCCCCGGGGGGGGGGGGGGGGGGGGGGGGGGGCCCCGCACGGCCTACTGGCCGAGCGTCCACACCAGCGCCGAACCCCCACCCCAACCCCTCCCCGCCGGGGAGGGGCTTTCAACACTTGATCCCCGCGCCCTCGCCTACCGCCTCGGCCTCGAACAAGCCATCGACCGCCTCCTGCTGACTGGCGCCGACACCGCTCCGCTCAAAGGCTGGACTATCCCCACCTTCCCCCTCAAAGGCGGCGAAATCGTTGCGCGCGGGATCAAGGCCGGCCCGGAAGTCCTGCGCATATTGCGCGCCGTGGAAAACCGCTGGGTGGCGGAGGGCTTTCCGGGGGAGGAACGGGTGCGGGAATTGCTGGACGCTGCGCTCCCGGCCTCCTGATTCAGGTCACCCGGGTGCCGTCCGAGCGGAAAAGCGGCCAGGCAAGCTGCTCGGCCGCCCCGATCGGCGGCAGGTTCTCAACCCCGATCTCTTGCGGATACTTGCGGGTAATCTTTGCCGTGCCGAACAGTACATCCCAGAAAAACAGCAAGTTGCCGAAATTGCCTTTGTAGTTGGTGACGCCATCGGCAGCATGCTTGCCGTGATGCGCGCTATGCGTCGCCGGGGTGGATATGGTGCGCTCCACCAGCCACATCACCGGCGAGAGCCAGGCAATCCGGTACAGCGGCCGGTCCCATGGCACATCCGAGTGCGATGCAACGATCACCAGATTTTTGATCACAAGATACGGCGCATAGACCGCGCCCAGCCCGAGATAGATCAGCGCCCCGGAAAACCACAGGCTCGGCATGGTCAGATAATAGAACACATTGTTCCGGAAAACGATCCGCACCGACATGTAGCTGCCGCTGTGATGCGCGCGGTGGAGATTGTAAAGCCAGGGCACGCTGTGCGAAGTGCGGTGCCACCAGTATTGCATCATGTCATCCAGCACGAGCAGCAACGCGACTTGCGCCAGGATTGGCAGCGTCTTCCACGCGCCCGCCGAATCGGGGAACAACCGCGACATGATCCCGAACGAAGCAAGCAGGATGAGCGGCTGCGTGATCAGCAGCAGCACCGGCGAACCGATGAGTTCGACCAGAGCATCCGCCCGCGTCTGCCCAGCCTTGCGGAAAAAACTGCCTCGCAGCATTTCCAGCAAGGCAAAGCCGATGAACGTCGCGCCTATCCAGATCATTTCCTGTTTCATGACCGATTGCCCTCTTCAGATATGAGCCCGCGAGTTGTCTACCTAAAACCGGTTATCCCTTGGAAACCCCGTGGGCGGCAGCCTGCCCGCAGCCCCGCGTGCCACCTTCCACAGCCGCATGTCGCTCTCGGTGCGCACCCGCCCGCTCTCGCCGCCCATTTTCCAGCTCAGGCCTTCCTCGAGCTTCAGTGTTACCGCGTCCGCCAGTCCTCCATCGCGGTAGCGTTGCAGGGTCACGCCTTGCCCCTTCGCCAGCACCGGCAGCTCCTCGAGGCTGAACAGCACCAGTTTGCGGTTGTCGCCGACCACGGCGATGTGATCGTGCTCCGGCGGAATCTCCCGCACCACGGCCAGTTTCACGCCGGGCTTGGTGGTCATCACCCCGCGGCCCTTGCGGGTTTCCGCCAGCAGTTCGTCCGCCATGGCAGCAAAGCCCCGGCCGAGGTTCGAGGCGAGCAGCAATTGCGCGCCCGCCCGGTGGACCAACAGCGCGATGACTTCCGCCCCGGAATCGATATCGAGCATTATGCGGATCGGCTCGCCGAAGCCGCGCGCGCCGGGGAGTTTGTCAGCGCCCAGCGTGTAGAAGCGCCCGTTGTCGAGCGCGATCAGCAGTTTGTCGGTGGTCTGCGCGTGGAGCGCAAACGCAGGCCCATCGCCTTCCTTGAACTTGAAATCCTTGTCCAAAGCCTCATGACCGCTGGCGCCGCGGATCCAGCCGCGCGCCGACAGGATCACCGTCACCGGCGCTTTCTCGATCATCGCGTCCATGCTGAATTCGCGAGTCGACGCGGCCTCCGCAATCGTGGTGCGGCGGCGGCCGAGCGCGGTATCCTCGGCATAGTCCTTGCGCAGATTGGCAAGGTCGCGCTTCAGCCGGGTGCGCTGGCGGGCCGGGCTATCGAGCAGCTTTTGCAGTTCTTCCTGCTCGGCCATGAGGTCATCGCGCTCGCCGCGCAGTTCCATTTCCTCAAGCTTGCGCAAGCTGCGCAGGCGCATGTTGAGGATCGCCTCGGCCTGGCGATCGGTCAGCGCAAACTCGGCCATCATCACCGGCTTGGGTTCATCCTCGGCGCGGATAATGGCGATGATCCGGTCGAGATTGAGGTAGGCAATGATATAGCCTTCGACCAGTTCCAGTCGCGCGGCGATCTTGTCGAGCCGGTGCTGGCTGCGGCGCAGCAGGATATCGATCTGGCTCTTGATCCATTCCTGGAGCATGAGTTTGAGGCTCAGCACGCCCGGGGTGCGGTTTTCGTCAAGCACGTTGAGGTTGAGCGAAAACCGGCTTTCCAGATCGCTCATCCGGTAGAGCGATTCCTTGAGCAGATCGGGATCGACATTGCGGCTCTTGGGGGTGAGCACGATGCGGATCGCCGTGTCGCTCTCGTCGCGCACATCCTCGAGGATCGGGATTTTCTTGTCGTTGATCAGCCCGGCGAGCTGTTCGATCAGCTTGCCCTTCTGCACCATGTAGGGAATTTCGGAAACAACCAGCTGCCACTGGCCATTGCCCAGCCGCTCGATGCCCGCATCGCGGTCGGCCTGGTCCTTGCTTTCGGGTGCGAGGTAGCGCGCGCGGACGCGGAACGCGCCTTTGCCGCTCTCGTAAGCCGCCGAAATCGCGGCTGGCGAATCGACGATGACACCGCCGGTGGCGAAGTCCGGGCCATGGAAGCCTTGCATCAGCTCGTCATGCGTCGCGTGTGGATTATCGATCAGCAGCAAGGCCGCATCGATCACTTCGGCGGCATTGTGGCTGGGGATCGAGGTCGCCATGCCGACAGCAATGCCCATCGCGCCGTTGGCCAGCAGGTTGGGGAACAGGCCGGGGAAGATTTCCGGCTCCTCGTCCTCGTTGTTGTATGTGGGGTGAAAATCGACCGTGCCTTCGTCCAGCCCGGCCATCAGCTGGATCGCGGTCTTGGTCAGCCGGGCTTCGGTGTAACGGTAGGCGGCGGCATTATCGCCGTCGATATTGCCGAAATTGCCCTGCCCCTGGACCAGCGGATAGCGCAGCGAAAAGTCCTGCGCGAGGCGGACCATGGCGTCATAGACCGACTGATCGCCATGCGG
>JANLSP010000594.1:0-2294 GCA_031362485.1 Novosphingobium sp. | reverse complement strand
CGACACTTCCGAACCCGCCTGGGTGAAACGGAAGATGTTGTCGATGAAGAACAGCACGTCCTGGCCTTCCTCGTCGCGGAAATATTCGGCCATGGTCAGACCGGAGAGCGCGACGCGGGCGCGGGCACCGGGAGGCTCGTTCATCTGGCCGAACACCAGCGCCACCTTGGAGCCTTCGGGGGTCGGCTTGCCGTCCTTGTCCTTGGCGATAACCCCGGCATCGAGGAATTCGTGGTAGAGATCGTTGCCTTCGCGGGTGCGTTCACCCACCCCGGCGAAGACCGAAACGCCGCCGTGGCCTTTGGCGATGTTGTTGATCAGTTCCTGGATCAGCACGGTCTTGCCAACGCCCGCGCCGCCGAACAGGCCGATCTTGCCGCCCTTGGCATAAGGCGCGAGCAAGTCGATGACCTTGATGCCGGTGACCAGAATTGAAGCTTCGGTCGACTGATCGACGAACAGCGGGGCTTCGGCGTGGATCGGCGCGAACATGTCGCTGCCAACCGGGCCGCGCTCGTCGATCGGCTCGCCGATGACGTTGAGAATGCGTCCCAGCGTCTTGGGGCCGACCGGCACGGTGATCTGCGCGCCGGTGGAAGCGACCGGCTGGCCGCGGGTCAGGCCGTCGGTCGAATCCATCGCGATGGTGCGGACGGTGTTTTCGCCCAGATGCTGGGCAACTTCGAGCACCAGGCGGCTGCCGTTGTTGTCGGTTTCCAGTGCGGTGAGGATCGCCGGCAGCTCGCCGTCGAAGCGCACGTCGACAACGGCGCCGATCACCTGGGCGATCTTGCCGGTGGCGACATGCGCCGAAGCCTTGGGCGCGGGGGTCTTCTTGGCGGGAGCCTTTGGTGTTGCGGCCTTTGCTGGGGCCTTTGCGGGGGTCTTCTTTGCGGCTGCGGTTGCCATTGTCTTTTCCTTGCCTTGAATGACTTAAAGCGCTTGTGCGCAAGCAATTTTGTCGGTTGCTACAGCGCTTCTGCGCCAGCGATGATTTCGATGAGTTCGGTGGTGATCGCGGCCTGGCGGCTGCGGTTATACTGGATTGTCAGTTTGTTGATCAGTTCGCCCGCGTTGCGCGTGGCATTGTCCATCGCGGTCATCGAGGCGCCCTGTTCGGAAGCCTGGTTTTCCAGCAGCGCGCCGAAGATCTGGGTCCGCAGGTAGCGCGGCAACAGATCGGCAAGGATTTCCTCCTCGTCGGGCTCATACTCGACCGCAGCGCCCGCAGCGGCGGCTTCCACTTTTGGCGCCGGAACCGGCACAATCTGCTGTTCGGTCGGCTCCTGCAACATGGCCGAGCGGAAGCGCGAATAGAACAGGTGCGCAACGTCGAACTTGCCTTCGTCATAAAGCGCCATCAGCGCATCGACGATCGCTTCGGCTTCGGCAAAGCCTGGCGTGCGCACTTCGGATGTGTCGAAATGAGCGAGGATCGCCTTGGGCCATTCGCGCACGATAGTCGCGCGGCCTTTTTTGCCGATCAGGTAAAACAGGACAGTCTTTCCCTGCGCGTTCAGCTCTTGCGCTTTCAGCTTTGCGGCCTTGACGATGTTCGAATTGAACGCTCCGCACAGGCCTTTGTCGCTGTTGGCAACAACGAGCAGGTGCACCTGATCCTTGCCGGTGCCTGCCAGCAGCTTGGGAGCGCCGTCCATGCCGGCGATCTTGCCGGCAAGGCCGGCCATGACGCCGGCAAGGCGCGAGGCGTAGGGCCGCGCGGCTTCGGCATTGGCCTGCGCCTTGCGCAGCTTGGCGGCTGCGACCATCTGCTTGGCCTTGGTGATCTTCTGGGTCGACTTGACCGAGTTGATCCGACCCTTGAGTTCCTTGAGACTCGCCATTCAATTTTCCCTAGTCCCGCTCAGGCTGAGCTTGTCGAAGCCCTCGTGCGACACCCTTCGATCCTTCGACAAGCTCAGGACCAAGGGTGAGCGGGGTTGGTGGAGTTACGCGTAAATCTTGCCGAAAGCGGCAAGCGCTTCGGCGGTCTTGGCCTTGGTGGCATCGCCGAAATCGCGGGTGTCGCGAATTTCGCCCAGCACGTCGGCCTTTTCGCTGCGCATCCAGGCCAGCATCTTGGCTTCGTAATCCACCACCTTTTCAGTCGGGATGCTGTCGAGATAGCCGTTGGTGCCCGCGAAGATCGAAACGGTCTGCTCTTCGAACGGCAGCGGGCTGAACTGGGGCTGCTTGAGCAGCTCGGTCAGACGAGCGCCGCGGTTGAGCAGCTTCTGCGTCGAGGCGTCGAGGTCCGAGCCAAACTGGGCGAAGGCCGCCATTTCGCGGTACTG
>JANLSP010000584.1:0-2194 GCA_031362485.1 Novosphingobium sp. | reverse complement strand
TTCAATGCAAGCATGTGGCGTGATGAGCGCGGCGTGAACATTCTCGACGGCGCCGCGCCGTTCTATGACACGTACACGACCGCCGACGGCAAGTGGATCGCCATCGGTTCGATCGAGCCGCAGTTCTATGCCATCCTGCTGGACAAATTGGGCCTCGCCGAGGATGCCGATTTCGCCCGGCAGGGTGATGCCGATCTGTGGCCCGAGCTCAAGCGCCGGCTCGAAGCGATTTTTCTCACCCGCACCCGCGATGAGTGGTGCGAGCTGATGGAAGATACCGATATCTGCTTTGCACCGGTCCTCAGCCTGGCCGAAGCCCCGCAGCATCCGCACAATGTGGCGCGGGGAACGTTCGTCGAGGCGGAGGGTGTGCTCCAGCCCGCTCCCGCGCCGCGCTTTTCGGCGACGCCCGCGCCGCCGATCTGGATGGTGCCCAAGATCGCTGATTAAAAGTCGGCTATTTCGGCTGGTAGGTCTGCTCCGGCCCGGGGAAAGTTCGCGCGCGAACTTCGGCAGCGTATCTTTCCGCAGCGCCCGAAATCGTCTCGGCAAGTTCTTCATAACGCTTAACGAAGCGCGGCACTCGGTCAAACATGCCGAGCATGTCATCAACCACCAGCACTTGCCCGTCGCACTGGGCGGAGGCACCAATACCGATCGTCGGGCAGGCGACGGCTTTGGTCACATCAATGGCAATCGGTTCGACCACGCCTTCGACGACAATCGCGAAAGCTCCGGCAGCGTCGAGCGCCTTGGCATCGGCAACGATCTTCTTCGCCTCCGCATCGCTGCGTCCGCGTGCGTTGTAGCCGCCCAGCACATTCACCGCCTGCGGGGTCAGGCCGACATGGCCCATCACCGGAATACCGCGCTGGGTGAGGAAAGCGACAGTTTCAGCCATGGCCTGTCCGCCTTCGAGCTTGACCCCCGCACAGCCGGTTTCCTTGAGCAGCCGCGCGGCGCTCTCGAAGGCCTGTTGCGGCGAGCCCTCGTAACAGCCGAAAGGCATGTCGACCAGAACCGCGGCATGATAGCTGCCGCGCACCACCGCCGCGCCATGCGCCGCCATCATGTCGAGCGTCACCGGCAAGCTTGATGGCAGGCCATAGATCACCTGGCCGAGCGAATCTCCAACCAGGAGCAGGTCGCAGTGCGCGTCGAGCAATTGTGCCTGCCGTGCGGTGTAGGCGGTGAGCATGACGATGGGCTCTGCCGTGGTCCCGTCCACCTTGCGGCGGCGCAGCGCGGGTATAGTCAGCCGTTTCATCGGCGACGGTGTGGGGTTCGCGCGACTGGTCGCGGTGTCGAGCTGGAAGGTTGTGGACATGGCAGTGCTTCTAGCGACTAGCGGCTAGCTGGGGAAGGGCAGCCTTTGGCACTTGCCAATCCTAACCATGCCGCTAGCCTCACTCCTGCAATTTGCGATGGGGAGAAACGCATGTTCGGCCGGGTCAAGACGCTCGATGCCATCCTGGCGACGGCGCAGAAGAAGTCGCTCCATCGTTCGCTCGGCGCTTTCCAGCTGACCATGCTGGGGGTCGGCGCGATCATCGGCACGGGCATTTTCGTGCTGACGGCGGAAGCGGCGCAAAAGGCCGGGCCGGGCATGCTGCTCAGCTTCATCATTGCGGGCGCGGTCTGCGCGGTCGCGGCGCTGTGCTATGCCGAAATGGCCTCGATGGTGCCGGTTTCGGGCTCTGCCTACACCTACAGCTATGCAGTAATGGGCGAATTGGTCGCCTGGATGGTCGGCTGGGCGCTGGTGCTCGAATATGCCGTGGCGGCAGGAGCGGTCTCGGTCGGCTGGTCGGGTTACTTTGTCGGGCTGTTGCGAGAATATCTGGGGCTTGGCCTGCCGCAGGAGCTGATCAACGCCAATGCCTTCATCGCCCATGTCAAACTTGCTTTCGGCGCAACCCCAAGTGAAGAACTGGCCACGGCGATACAGGTGGGTGGCTACATCAATCTGCCCGCCTTCATCATTGCCCTGCTGGTCACCTGGTTGCTGGTGATCGGCACGCGCGAGAGCGCGATGGTCAATGCCGTGCTGGTGGTGGTCAAGATCACCGCGCTCACCGTGTTTGTCGCGCTGGCCTTGCCGGTGATGAATGCGGAGAATTTCGAGCCTTTCGCACCACTTGGCTTTGGCGGCATTTCGGCGGCGGCGGCTTCGATCTTCTTTGCCTATGTTGGC
>JANLSP010000572.1:0-3837 GCA_031362485.1 Novosphingobium sp. | reverse complement strand
ACCAACATCTCCCCGCAGCCTCCGGCAAAACCGAAAGCGTGAACACCACTGGTTCAGGGGGTCAATTTTAGACGCCGATTACCCCAAAACCGGGGTCATTATTGCAGGCCGATTCACACAAAGCGAGCGATCGCATCATCCAGGCATGAACGACGTCGGGCGTGACGAGCAAAATGCGGGCTTCGGCGACGACACGTTCGCGCGTTGCCATGGCGATGTCGCCATTGATCTCTCCGACCCAAGTTGGGGGCAAGCCTGCGTGTTCCAGGGCTTTGATCCAACGTTGCTTCTGGTCGGCCGCCAGGGCCTTCTGCGGGTAAAAGACGAGGTGCCGGCTGTCTTCTGCCAGCAGGCTCGCGATGACCGCGGCTTGGAAGACTAGCGACTTGCCTGAGGCTGTGCCGGTTGCCAGCACGAGGTTGTCGCCGGCGGCGACCGCCTCGAGGCTTGCAGTCTGATGCAGCCAGAGGCTGCCAGCCTCCACGCCCAATGCCTTTACCGCGGCCGCAAAGTGCACAAAGCGGCCGGACGATGGCAGGCTGGCACGGCGATGCTCGCGGGCTGGCGTGGTGAAGGTCTCGAGTGCCGCAACGCCTTGCTGCCTGCACGTGTCCAGGATGTGGTCCGTCCCCATCATTTGCGGACCTGCTTGCGCGGCGGCTTTTTTGAGGGCGGGCTACCAAGTGCCTTGATCATGTCGTGCATCGCATTCGAGGATTCGATGTAGCATTCGGTGGTGTTGAGGCAGGAATGCCCAGCAAGCTTTTGGACGTCCTTCAGCGAACCTCCGTGCAGATTGGCCGAGCGGGCTAGGTTGGTGATGAAGGTACGACGACCGGAATGGCTTGAGCAGCCTTCGAGGCCGATCCGCTCGTAAAGGGCGTGAAACCATACGACCACGTTGTTGGAGCTGACTTCCTTGACCCGCTGCGCGACCGCGACACGACTGTGGCCCGGAAATCGCTGGCGAAATTCTGCGACCGCCTCGCGAATTAGCGGGTGCATTGGAATGACACGGCCATGCCCCAATTTTGCCACGTAAGCATAGATCGTAATTTCGTCGGCGATGTTTCCGTTGGCATCCAGCATTGCATCCACGGTGATCCTGGAAATCTCGCCTGCTCGCAGTCCGGCGTAGCAGGAGAGCAGGATCTTGAGGCGGTCGCTTTCCCGAATAATCGAGTGTTCAACCGACCCCAGAGCCAGCTCGATATCTGCTTCTGATAATGTCTTCGCACGTTTCATATAACTAAATCCTTATACTTGTTGGTGAGGACTGCATATTAAATCGGAGATATTCGAAATAACAGTCTTGACCTGCGAGTTTGTTTAGTGATAGTTATATAGTAACGCATTCCTTGTTAAGGTTAATTGAGAAATTTAATTATGCTGTGCAACACAATTTGATTAATTAGATTGCGTAGATTGTAATTAAAATACGCAAATTTAGTAATGTGTGGCAACAATAGATCTAAGTAGCGGCACTTACTGCGCGCAGCGCGATTTGGGGTAAGTAAGAGGTGAATGGCGGCCGCTAGCGATGATGCCCGCGTGAAAAATCCGGTGCTGTCAGGACGTCTGGGCGGCCCGAGTCGCAGCCCGATTCGCGGCTGAAGTTGGCGCGGAAAAATGCACCAGTCGGGCTTCTGGCACGGGCGCCTAGACCGGCCTGGGTTGCCTTGCGCGATGAGGGCTGCCTGCTCAGCCGGGAGCGAGCCTTGCCGGCTCGTCGGGGAAGCCAAGCGCAGCCTCGGCAGACTTGGCCAGTCAGTGATTGGGGTTCGCTAGCATAGAACAATAATGCCTAGCTCGGCCCCTGGTCTGAATGCCCCCGCGTGCCGACTGCTCCGTTTGACCATGCTTCCAGGTGGTGGGAGGGAAGCCGATTGACCCCAAGTTCCTCGTGCCGGCATCTGCGACGGGCTTGCAAGAGGACCGCGTGCCAGCACGCAGTCCCGCCAATGAGAATGCGCCTCCTGGTTCGAACAGTTGGTCTGCTGGCACCCGTAAAATGAGCTTGTCCACGTGCAGCGCGATGCGGTCCGGGTGGATCGAGCCGCGGCGCGGCTCGATGTAACTATTTAACTAATCCATTAGGCTTGCTAATAACTAAGTAATTCAATATCAGTTACATACTTATCTGTAATTTATGGAGTAAATCAAAAATCCATTTTGTGTTTAATTAGCCCGTTTCATTAGCTCAAGATTTACTGCATGGCCAAAATGGCGGAATTCTGCGGTTCATTGGTTACTTTTTATCTCTGTTGCAGCGACTTCAGCGGACATCAGGTTGCTGGCACGGCTTGATCCGCAATCCCCTGCTTTGTGGGCTATTTCTCCAACAATTGACATAATGTCGTTGACGGCCCCTGCGGTGCAAGAGTTCTCGTACAAGAATGAACAACGGCCAGGTGCATCCATGTGTTTGGCCCGTTCTTGCGGCATCAGCCGGACTTCGAGCCCCAACGTGATCAGCTCCCGCGCCCAATGTTGGGCCGAAGCGCAGGCTTCCATACCAACCAGGCATGGTCGAAGTTCGGAAAAGAACCGGACCACCTCAGCGCGACCCAGCTTCCTCCGAAAACAGCACGGCACGATCAGCACCGACCGCGTGCACTTGAAGCACGCTCTTCGCCAGAGCCAATTCGACGGTAACCACCTCGTGCTCCATGAGACGCCTCCTAGACGTGGACCTACAACGACCGCATTATGGCACAGCTACGCTGGTGCAGGGGCCGTCCACGACATCACGTCACCTATGCAGAAGCAGCGTATCAGCTTTCCAGTTTATCCTCCCAGTTTGACCTTTCAAGCATTCCGTAGGTTTCCTGGTCGTCCCAGCTATACTTGGCTCCGCCCTGCTGGAGCGTGAATCCCGGCATTTCGGCAAGTCCGACCTTGAACGTGTTAAACAAGCTTCTTCCCGCGATGCGGGCTACGCCCAATTCGTATTCCATTTCGAGAGAAACGTCCTCCCCCTCTGCAATGACGCTGGTCATGTGGGGAATCAATCGGCCACGAGCCGGATACATCACGCCGCCCAAATAGACGTAGCCATCATTATAAGTCGTTCCGTCCTCGCGCGGTGGATAGGCGCACAGGGCAAAGGCCCGCCCGTCGGGAAACAGTCCCGACTGCCAGCAGTGCCCTCGAAATGCGGCGAGCGGTCGCACGCTTTGCCGGTGGATGCGGCTGCCGACGCCGCGGAAAGCCCGTTTTTCGCCATCGACGATCAGCGTGCCGTCCGCGCGAAACGTGTGCTCGACCCGCCAGCCATAACCCATCAGGCCGGCGTCTATTCTCTCCGCCTCGGTCATGTGCTCCAGCCGCTCGGGGCGCAGATCCTGGGTCCATCCTGGCGTTGCCATCGTCAGTTCAACGTCGAGCTCCAGCGATGACCGCCGTTGCGCATCCATCGTCTGATCGATCATCGCTTGGGTTGTGGTGTCGATCGGACTGCCTTCATAGTGGACGCGCCACTTTTTGAATGGCTCAAGGCATTCGAAGCTAAGGCCCGCCGTGCCCAGGATTGAGGCCTTTCCGCTTGGCCCAAGCGGCGAATGACTGCTGCCTTCAGTGGCGCCATCCATCAGCACACGTCCGTCGGGCATGGCGAAGTTCATCTGAAAGCCGTGCTTGTCCCATGCCTTTCCAATCGCTTCAATGCCGATGCGCGGGAACCCGAACGCGCCATTTTCCTCATACAACCAGATTGACGCACTTTCGCGCATCTCGGGATCATCGGGCCGTCCCGAGAGCATATAGTCCAGTGCTGGCTCGAGGCCACCGGTCCAGTCAATATCGTTCATTTTCCTGCTTCCATCTATTTGAGAAACT
>JANLSP010000482.1:0-3748 GCA_031362485.1 Novosphingobium sp. | reverse complement strand
GTCTATTCGGACCTGCAACTGGCGACGTTTTCACCAACGGGGTCGGGTGCTGCTGTTGGCACGGTCGTCGGAAACGTCGGCAAGACATCCTACACCGGCTTCGAGCTTGAAAGCCAGTACCAGATCAACGATATCTTCTCGATCGACGGCAACCTGGGCTACACCAAGATCAAGTTCCTGGAGTACTTCCAGCCCGACAGCAGAACACCCTCGGTAATCGGCAACATCGCCAGCATCGTGAAGCCGGCCTATGCGCCCGAATGGACGGCATCGATCGCCGCCAACGCGCGCTTCCCGATCGGCGGCGATGCCCACGCCACTTTCCGCCTTGGTTACAACTATTCCTCGGACTTTTTCCTGTTCGGAAACCCGATCGGAGCGCCGTTCCAGGATCAGACCAATGGCGATGCTCGTGGCCTGCTCGATGCGCAGCTCAAGCTCGACGGGTTCACGATTGGCGGCGTAAAGAACGCTTCGCTGCTCGTCTGGGCCAAAAATCTGACCAACGAATCCTACCGCGTTCGCAGCGTTGACTTCGGAGCGCTGGGCTTCGCCTATACGATCTATGGCGAACCGCGCACGTTCGGTGCTACGCTCGAAGTGACCTTCTGATCAAACAGCAAGCGCAAATCAAAGGGCCGGTGGCAACGCCGGCCCTTTTTTGTTTGCCCGCCGGTCCACCCAATCAGATCGCGGTTGCCCCGCCGTCCATGACCAGCGGATGGCCAGTGACAAAACTGGCGGCGTCCGAGCACAGCCAGGCGACCGCTTCGGCTACTTCCTCAGCCTTGCCCATGCGGCCCATAGGGGTCATCGCATCGATCACTTTCTTCATTTCCGGGCTGGCGACCAACGGCGCGGTCATCGGCGTTTCGATCACTCCGGGGCAGACCGCATTGACGCGTATCCCGGCCTTCGCCCAGCGCAGGGCGCCGTGGCGGGTAAGGCCGATGACACCGTGTTTGGACGCAGTATATGCGGGCTGGCCCGGGTTGCCGATCAGGCCGTTGATCGAGGCCGTGTTGACAATCGCCCCTCCGCCCTGCGCCACCATGACAACGGCTTCCTCACGCATGCACAGCATGACTCCCGTCAGGTTGATGCCGATACTGCACGCCCAGTTCTGGTCCTCATATTCGTCCGCACTGAGCACGTTGATTCCGGCGTTGTTGAAAGCATAGTCCAGCCGACCAAAGTGCTCGACTGCTGCGGCGACCATAGCTTTGACTTGGGCCCCGTCGCTGACGTCGCAATGCTGGTAGACGGCAGTACCGCCTGTGGCCGCAATCAGCGTGACAGTCTCTGCGCCAATGTCGTCCATGACGTCACTGACGAGCACGCTGGCGCCTGATCTGGCGAAAGCCAGCGCGGCTGCACGCCCGATCCCGCCGCCGGCACCGGTCACAAGGGCAACTTTGCCGTCAAATCCGTAATTTATCATCTGTTCTCTCCCAATATCGCGTAGACTTGCCATTAGCCGTCAACGCAAATCTTGGTCAATGCGATTGATTCCTTCGCAAACGCGAATTTTGTGACTAGTCTGGCAGCCGCTCCCTGCCTATGCCATTGGCTTTGGCTGAGCGGAGCTAGCTGAACGGCTCCAACACTATCGGGACAAGGATCATGGCTGAAGATTCCTATCTGGCGCGCGGCGTCATGCCCATCGGAACAGAGAGCAGTGTTCTGGTGTCTTCGTCGAAGTACCTCAACAATCCACGCCTGCGCGATTGGCTGGTGATGATCATGTTGCGCAAAAACGGTCCGGACATGCCTCCGCCTGCTGAAATGTATGCGCTGCTCCCGATCCTCGATGAATTGCGCGATCACGCCCGGATCGAGGAGATGTTTGCCGCCGAGCGCAAGGTCAACCCGCTGCTCGATGACTGGTTTACGGAAGGCTTCATTTCGACCTACCAGATCGAGGATTTCAAGGATTACGACCCCGGCACGCTTGGCGGCATCTTTTACAAGCAGATGACCGCGGGCAACTACGAGATCCAGATCGTCCCCTTTGCCGAACCCAAGAGCCAGCTCGAATTCTACAATCTGCGCTCCGGCCAGACGCACGACCTCGAGCACATCCTCACCGGCGGCGGCTTCAACTTCATGGGCGAGCTCGTACCTTACTGGTACCGTCTCACCAACGTCCCGCGCTTCTTTCAGGACAAGCATCTGGCGACCGAGGTCAACCTCATCCAGATTTTCGGATCGATGCGGTATACTTCGCGCACAGCCCTGCATTACCCCGAGGTCTGGTCGACGGCCATCGAATGCATCCAGCGCGGCATCAAGGTCGGGCAGGAAAGCGATGCCCTGTTCCTGAAAAAGATCGAAGATGCCTTCCATCTGCCGCTTGCCGAGGCGCGGGCAGCGCTCGGCGTGCGCGGCGCAGTTGATGTCGACACCGAACGCGAAGGCGCGTTCTGGAACTCAGGGGTGTCGCTGGCCGAAGCCTGAAGTGCAGCTCAGCCCAGCTTGATCTGGCCGCCATCGATCATGATCGTCTGTCCGGTGATGTAACGGGCGTGGTCGCTGGCGATGAAGACCACGGCCTGACCGATATCGGTTTCGCAATCGCCGATCCGGCGCAATGGGACTTTGCCGATTGTCTCGGCGTAGGCATCGGGGAACTGCTGCTTCCACTGCTCAACGCCCGGGGAATTTGCGAAGGGACAGACGACGTTAACGCGAATACCCTGCGCGCCCCATTCATTCGAGGCGACTTTGGAGATTGCCCGGATCGCTTCCTTGGCTGCACCATAGGACGCCTGCGTCACTTGCCCCTGGATACCGGCTCCACTGGCAAAATTGACCACGTTGCCCTTACTGGCGACGAGGTGCGGATAGGCCTTCTGCATGAGCAGGAAGGTAGGCCAGAAGCCCGTATCGAATGCGAAATTCATCGCCTCGACCGTGGTGTCGTTGAACATCAACTGCTGCGATGCCTGAGCCGCGTTGACCAGCACATCGAGCTTGCCGAACGTCGAAACCGCGAGATCGACGATGCCCGGCAGAGCAGCGCGATCCGCCAGGTCCACTTGATGGAACAGAACCTGGCCGCCCAATTCCCTGAGCTCGGCCTCGGTCGCAGATCCGGTTTCCGCGTCGCGATCGACGAGCAACACACTCGCGCCAGCCTTGACGAAAGCCGTCGCCACGCCTTTGGCCACTCCGCGACCGGCACCGGTTATGATCGCAACCTTGCCTTGCAGCACATCCATCATGAACTCCCTTCAGAAACCGTGCTTCAATCCAGCATCGCGTCGGCGCGCCGATAATCGGTGTAGCCGCGCCTGTCGTCGCCAAGCCCGGTGTAGAACGTTGCCTTATCCGCCTTGGCAAGCGGCGCACCGCTGCGGAAGCGCTCGACCAAATCCGGGTTGGCGATGAAGCCATAACCGAAAGATACGGCCTCGGCCTTGCAGGCAGCAAGAACTTCGTTAGCCTTGTCAAGCGTCAACCCGCAGTTCTCGATCACCGGGCCAGACCAGTTGGCGCGGACCAGTTCGAGCGAATCGAAACCCGGGTTGGGCAAGTGGATCAGGTGGACATAGGCAAGGCCAAGGCCATTGACCGCGCGCAGCAGTGTTTCATAGGTTTCCGCCGGGTCGGCATCGGCCATGCCATTGAGAGTAACGCCCGGGCAAATTCGGAACCCCACCCGGCCCGGGCCAATTGCGTTTGCTAACGCTTCAAGCGTTTCGATTGCGAAGCGAACCCGGTTCTCCACCGTGCCGCCATAGCGGTC
>JANLSP010000467.1:0-4189 GCA_031362485.1 Novosphingobium sp. | reverse complement strand
TCGTTCAGGCCCTGCTGCTGCAGCATCTGGCGAAAGGCAGCATCGCTGAACTGTCCGTCCGGCCCCTTGAAGCTTGGCACTTTGGCAATCTCGCTGTCGATCAGCCGGTCGCTTGCGACGATACCATGCTCGCGGCCGAAGCTGGTCAGGGCAATCCGGTCAAGGAGCTGATCCAGCACCCGCTCGAGACCGCCCTGCGCAATCAGCGCCTTCATGCTCAGCCGGGGATCTTCGCGCTTTATGTTTTCCAGCGCCGTCGAGGCTGCCTGGCTGAGCTGGCTGGCATAGACGACCTGGTCACCGACCTTGGCTACCTTGTCGCCCGCGCTGCTGGTGCCGCCCGAACGCAGGTTCGAGACATCGCCGGCCGCGAAAGCCAGGGCAATGACAACCAGGAACAGCAGCGCCAGTCCGACGCCGAGCTTCGACTTTAACAAACTGCGCAAAAACTGGATCATGCTGCGGCCACTTGCGATTCGGTGAGGATTGACTGCCGGGTGCCGGCTGGCGGGCTTTAGGCAGCATTGCCAATTCCGGCAATGCCTGTTCCCGCAATGCCTGTTCTTGAAACGGTTGTGGGCGGTTCGTGACGCACTGGCCACCGTGTTTTTGGCCAGTGCCTTTGACAAGGCCCGCGCCGTGCGACTACCGGCAACAGACAACGCTTTTTCACAGGGATTCGCCTGGTTGGCGAACTGGTAATGAACGCGATGCTTTACATAGTCGGTAACTGGAAAATGAACGGCAGCCGCGCCATGCTGGCCGAGGCCCGAGCGATCGATCGCGCAGCAGCGCGCTTTCCCAAGGTGCAGGTTGCGCTGGCGCCGCCGGCAACGCTGATCAATGCGATGCGCGAGGCTGTGCAGGATATTGGCGTCGGCGGGCAGGATTGCCATGCCGAGGCCAGTGGGGCGTTCACCGGCGACGTTTCGGCGGCAATGCTGGCTGATGCCGGCGCGAGCTTTACGATCGTGGGCCATAGCGAGCGCCGCGCAATGCACCGCGAAAGCGACGCCAAGGTGCGCGCCAAGGCCGATGCGGCGCGGGCAGCGGGCCTCGGGGTCATCGTCTGTGTCGGGGAAACCGAAAAGGAGCGCGATTCGGGGGAGGCGGAAGCAGTCGTTGCCAGCCAGCTGGCCGGCTCGCTGCCGCGCGGCGAGGGGGCGGCGGCACAGCTGAGCGTGGCTTATGAGCCGGTCTGGGCAATCGGCACCGGCCGGGTCCCCTCGGCCAAGGACGTCAAGGCGATGCACAAGGCAATCCGCGCGCAGCTGACGGATATCTATGGTGATGACGGCGCCGGGGTGCGCATTCTCTATGGCGGTTCGGTCAACGCGGCGAATGCCGCCGAATTGCTTGCCGTGCCCGAAGTGGGCGGAGCGCTGGTCGGTGGCGCCAGCCTGACGGCGGAAAACTTCACCGCCATCATCGGTGCTGCGGCACTGGGCGGTGAAGACTGACCTGACTTGCGCAGAGGCGCAACCTTGCCTAGATGCGCGGCTTGAAATTCTCGAAGGCTGGTTTTCATGTCGCTATTCTTGTTCCTGACCGTCGTTCAGGCCCTGGTCGCCGCCGTGCTGGTCGGGGTTATCCTGATGCAGCGTTCGGAAGGGGGCGGGCTTGGTGTTGGCGGTAGCCCCTCGGGCCTGATGTCGGCGCGCGGCGCGGCCAATCTGCTGACCCGGGCGACAGCATTTCTTGCGGTTGCTTTTGTCGTGCTGAGCATTGCGCTGGCGGCAATTGCGGTCGGTACGACGGCGAATCGCAAGATCGATACCACGCTTGAGCGCGGTGTGGCCCCGGCGGCTGATCCGCTCGCCGCACCTGGCCAGCCGGCTCCGGCACCGGCTGGGGCTGCATCTGCACCGCCTGCCGCTCCCGCAGTACCGGCCGGCACGCCTGCCGATCCGTTCGGCGCTCCCGCCGGCAAGTAATTTCATCGGGCGCTCTCGCGCCTGTGGATTGCCGCTTGCAGCGCAAGAGCTGCGCTTGCGCTACCTCCCCCCTTGCCCTTAAGGCTTGGCTCCCATGGCGCGGTTCATTTTCATCACCGGCGGCGTGGTTTCTTCGCTTGGCAAGGGGCTTATGGCGGCAAGTCTCGCGGCGCTGCTTCAGGCGCGCGGTTTCAAGGTCCGCATCCGCAAGTTTGACCCCTATCTCAATGTCGATCCCGGGACGATGAGCCCATATCAGCACGGCGAAGTCTACGTGACCGATGACGGCGCGGAGACCGACCTTGATCTGGGGCACTACGAGCGCTTCACCGGGGTTTCCGCCAAGCAGACCGACAATGTCACCTCGGGCCGCATCTATCAGCAGATCATCGCCAAGGAGCGGCGTGGCGACTATCTGGGCGCAACCGTCCAGGTGATTCCGCATGTCACTGATGCGATCAAGGAATTCGCGCAGGGCGATCTCGGCGACCTTGATTTCGTGCTGTGTGAGATTGGCGGCACGGTAGGCGATATTGAAAGCCTGCCGTTCATCGAGGCGATCCGCCAGTTGCGCAATGATCTCGGCCGCGACCAGACGGTGTTCGTCCACGTCACGCTGGTGCCCTATATTGCCGCCGCCGGCGAGCTGAAAACCAAGCCGACCCAGCACAGCGTCAAGGAACTGACTTCGCTCGGCGTCCAGCCAGATGTGCTGGTCTGCCGCTGTGAACATCCGCTGCCGATAGGCGAGCGCACCAAGATCGCCGCCTTCTGCAATGTTCGCGTGGAGGCAGTGATCCCGGCGCTTGATGCCAAGAGCATTTATGAAGTGCCGCTGCAGTATCACGCGGAAAACCTCGATTTCGAAGTGCTGCGCGCATTCGGCATCACCCCCGGCCTCGCGCCCGACTTGCGCCGCTGGCATGATATTGTGGACCGGCTGCACAACCCCGAAGGCGAAGTGACCATTGGCGTGGTCGGCAAATATGTCGGGCTGCCCGATGCCTACAAGAGTCTCAACGAGGCGCTGGTGCACGGCGGCATGGCGCACCGGGTCAAGGTCAACGTCCGCTGGATCGATGCCGAACTTTTCGAGAAGGGTGACGAGGAAATCGTCGCGCAGCTTGAGGCGATGCACGGCATTCTGGTGCCCGGCGGCTTTGGCGAGCGCGGCACCGAAGGCAAGATTTCCTCGGTGCGTTTTGCCCGCGAGCGCAAAGTGCCCTTTTTCGGCATTTGCCTGGGAATGCAGATGGCCTGCATCGAAGCCGCTCGAAACACGGCCGGGATTGCCGGTGCGTCATCTACCGAATTCGGCCCGACCGAAGAGCCGGTTGTCGGCATCATCACCGAATGGATGAGCGCAGAGGGACTGCAGGTTCGCGCCGAAGGCGGCGATCTGGGCGGCACGATGCGCTTGGGCGCCTATCCCGCCAGGCTGGCGGCGAACAGCCATGTTGCGGCGATCTATGGCACAACCGAAATCTCTGAGCGCCACCGCCACCGCTTCGAAGTCAATGCCGCTTATCGCGAGCCGCTTGAGCAGGGCGGATTGTTGTTCTGCGGCATGTCGCCCGATGGCTTGCTGCCCGAAGTGATCGAGCGGCCGGACCATCCGTGGTTTGTCGGCGTCCAGTTCCATCCCGAACTCAAGAGCAAGCCGTTCGATCCGCATCCGCTGTTTGCCGGGTTTATCGAAGCTGCGCTGCGGCAATCACGGTTGGTGTAGCTGGCAACCTGCATTTGTCTGGATTGCCCACCTGTCAATTTTGCTTCAGATCCGCTAGACAGGTATCTAACAAGTCATCGAATGCCTGCGCATTGCGCCGGACCAATGGCTTGCCATGCTAATGATCGCCTACAGCGACCCGGGCGATCATCCAGCAGGTGAGGCGGCACCTCGCGGTGTCGCGGGGGTGGGCCGTCCCGGGCCCACCCCCACAACTTTTCAGCAAGCGGGCCGCTCAGGCGGCCTGGCTGGCCCCGTCGTCCTCGACGACCGAAAGCGCTGCCTGACCGCCGATGGCGATCTTGCGCGGCTTCATCGCATCGGGCACTTCACGCACCAGATCGATGATCAGCAGGCCGTCCTCAAGGTCGGCCTGGCTGACCTTGACATAGTCGGCCAGCTCGAAGCGGCGCTCGAAGCCGCGCTGGGCAATGCCGACATGCAGCATCGTGGCGCTATCGCTGCCGACGCCGGGCTTGCGGCCCTGCACGACCAGCAGGTTCTGCTGCGCAGTGATGTCGATATC
>JANLSP010000462.1:0-1936 GCA_031362485.1 Novosphingobium sp. | reverse complement strand
ACCCAACAGCGACATCGCCACGCCCATGCCCGCCCGCAGGAGCGTTGCCTCCTGCAGCGAAGCCTCGGTGGCGAGGAACCAGGCCAGGATCGCCACGACGAGGAAAATCACGCCGGCCACCAGACGCGCCATCGCGGGCTCAAGCCCCGGCGTCCGGTGCCAGTTGAGCAGGGCCGGCAGCGGCATCAGCAGCGCGGCGGCAATCACCAGCAATGGATGCTCCCAGACCCAATCGAATACCAGCGGCGCGATCAGCGCGGTGAACAGCCCGCCGAGCGCTCCACCCACTGACATGGCGAGATAGAACAACGTGAGCTTTGCGGCTGCCGGGCGCAGCGCATACATCCGCGCATGCAGCGAGACCGACACGGCAAACAACAGCCCGACGCTGCCCAGCGCCAGACCGACCAGCCCGGCGCCGCGCGAATTCATCGCCATGGCGCCGGTCAGCAGCAGCAGCGCCGGGGCAATCAGCGTGATCAGATCGGCCAGCACCCGCCGCTCGGAAAACGCGATGACAAAGCTGAGCAGATAGACCGCCAGCGGGATCACCCAGAGCAGCGGCATGGCAAAAATGTCGGTGGTAAGGTGCGTCGTGGTCGAGAGCAGCAGGCCCGAGGGGACTGCAGCAAGGGCCACCCAATGCAGGAAACGCCGGGCGGGGACGGGCGCTTCGGCAGCATCGCTGCCCGCTGCCGGCTGCGCAAGGTCCGGCGCCTGCCAGCGCGCCCGCGCCGCCAGCGCAATCAGCACGATCAGCAGGCCGTAACCCAAGCTCCACAGCACGCTTTGCGCATGAATCCGCAGCAGTGGCTCGGCGAGCAGCGGATAGGCGATGAGCCCGGCAAATGAGCCGAGATTCGATGCAGCGTAGAGCGCCCAGGGCTCGCCTGCTTCCGGGTGGGCAGAATACCATCGCTGCATCAGCGGGGCCTGCGCCGAGACGAGGAAAAACACCGGGCCGACTGTGCCGAGGAACAACAGCGGCACCCACCACACTTCGCTACCCGGAGCAGGCGGCGGCAGGTTCACCAGCGCGATTGGCAGGGTGATCGCGGCAACGACGAGCAGCGCCAGATGCAGCCCGGCCTGCCGCTTCAGCGGCAGCCGTGAAAGCCGGTGCGCATAGGCATAGCCCGCCAGGAGCAGCGCCTGATAGACCAGCATCGCGCTGTTCCACACATTGGGCGCGCCGCCCAGCTTGGGCAGCGCCATGCGCGCAACCATCGGCTGAACAAGGAACAGCAGGAAGCTGCCGGCGAAGATCGTCGCGACAAACAGCGGGCGGTTGACGGAGGTTTGAGCGCTCATTGCGGCCGGTTGATGGAATAGAGAACGTGGCGGCGCAAGGGATCACCGGCAGAAAGTGCTGGATTAACGTGCTTGCAGATGGCCGACACGAAACGCGCAGGCTGACGCTCAGCGGCCGAGCAGCCGCGCCGCGTGCGCCGCGTGATAGGTCAGCACCCCCGAAGCACCCGCGCGCTTGAAGGCCAGCAGCGTCTCCAGCACCGTGGCGTCGCGCTCCGCCGCTCCGGCCGCCACGGCGTGTTCGATCATAGCGTATTCGCCGCTCACCTGATAGGCGAAGACCGGAACCTCGAAGCGCTGTTTCACCAGCCGGACGATATCGAGATAGGGCAGCCCGGGCTTGACCATCACGCTGTCCGCGCCTTCGGCCAGATCCATCGCGACCTCGCGCAAGGCCTCTTCGGCATTGCCCGGATCCATCTGGTAGGTCTGTTTGTCGCCCTTGAGCAGCCCGCGTGAACCGACAGCATCGCGGAACGGGCCATAGAAGGCGCTGGCATATTTGGCGGCGTAGCTCATGATCTGGACATTGGCATGGCCTGCGCTTTCGAGCGCCGCGCGGATTGCGCCAATCCGCCCGTCCATCATGTCCGAGGGCGCGATCACGTCGGCTCCGGCCGCAGCC
>JANLSP010000460.1:0-2129 GCA_031362485.1 Novosphingobium sp. | reverse complement strand
CGCCCAAGGCCTCGGCCTGTGCCTTGGCCTCGTCGCGGCTCATGGTCTCCAACTTGCCGGTGAACACCACGGTCTTGCCGGAGACCGGGCTATCGCGGGACTCGACAATATAGGGCGGCGGCGAGACTTCGCCGAGCAGGTCCTCCCAGACCGCGTCATTGTGCGGCTCGTGGAAGAAATCGCCCAGTGCTTCGGCTACGGCGGGGCCGATGCCGTCGATCGCGAGCAATTCGGCGCGCGCTTCCTCGCTCGTCACGACATCGCGCAACTTCTGTAAGCTCGCGAACCGCTTGAGCAAATCGCGCGCAGTCACAGCGCCGACATGGCGTATGCCGAGGCCAAACAGCAGGCGGGCGGCATCAGGCGCGCGCTTGGCCTCGATTGCTGCCAACAGGTTGTCCACAGACTTGTCCTGCCAGCCCTCGCGGTTGAGAATCTCGGCGCGGCGCTGTTTCAGCCGGAAGATATCCGCCGGACTTTCCAGCCAGCCGAGCGCAAAAAACTCCGCAATGGTCTTCTCGCCCAGCCCTTCGATGTCGAGCGCAGCCCGGCTGACGAAATGCCTGAGCCGCTCGGTGCGCTGCGCGGGGCAGATCAGCCCGCCGGTGCAGCGCACATCGACCTCGCCTTCCTCGGCAACCGCTTCGCTGGCGCACTCCGGGCAATGATCGGGGAACAGGTATGGCTCGCGCGGCTCCTCACGGGTCAGGTTCTCGACTACTTGCGGGATCACATCGCCGGCGCGCTGGAGCACCACCCGGTCACCCACACGCAGGCCCAGCCGGCCGATCTCATCGCGGTTGTGCAGAGTGACGTTGGTCACCGTGACACCGCCAACCAGCACCGGCTTCAGTCGCCCGACCGGGGTCAGCTTGCCGGTGCGCCCGACCTGGATGTCGATCGCCTCGATTGTCGTCTCCGCCTTTTCGGCCGGGAACTTGTGCGCCATGGCCCAGCGCGGCGCCTTGGCGACAAAGCCGAGCCGCTCCTGCCAGTCGAGCCGGTCAACTTTGTAAACCACGCCGTCGATGTCGTAAGGAAGATGATCGCGACCCTCGCGAATACTGCGGTAATGCGCGAGCAGGTGGTCGGGCGACAAACAGCGTACCAGCAAGGGCGAGACTGGCACCCCCCAGCTGGCGATCTGCTGCATCATCTCGAACTGGGAGGAGCCCGGCACTGCGGATGCTGCGCCCCAGCCATGTGCCAAAAAGCGCAAGGGGCGCTTTGCCGTAACGCTTGCATCCTTCTGGCGGAGCGAGCCGGCGGCGGCATTGCGCGGGTTGGCGAAGAGCTTGCCGCCCGCTTCATGCTGCGCAGCATTGAGTGCAGCAAAATCCTGTTTGCCCATGTAAATTTCGCCGCGAATTTCGAACACTGCGGGGACGTTTCCGCGCAATTGCTGCGGCACATCGGCGACATGTGCGATATTGGCAGTCACGTCCTCGCCCACCTGCCCATCGCCGCGCGTCGCCGCGCGCACCAGCTTTCCCTCCTCATAGCGCAGCGAGCACGACAGCCCGTCGATCTTGTCCTCCGCCGTCATCGCCACTTCGGCATCGTCCGGCAAATTCAGGAACCGCCGCACCCGCGCGACAAATTCCGCCACTTCCTCGTCGGAAAAGGCATTGTCGAGGCTCATCATGCGGACTTCGTGCGCCACTTTGGCCAGCGGTGATGCTGCCACTTCATGCCCGAGCTTGCGGCTGGGACTGTCGGCGCGGATCAGGTGCGGAAACGCCGCCTCCAGCTCGGCATTGCGGCGCACCAGCGCGTCGTATTCCGCGTCACTGACTTCAGGCGCGTCTTCACCATGATAGAGCTTGTCATGATGCGCGATTGCGCGCGCCAGCCGCATCAGCTCATTGGCAGCATCGGCTTCGGAGAGCATCAGGACCTCAATCTATTGAACGCGACATCATAGATATCACGCTTGCTGCTGTCGCGCTTGCCGATGGCGATCACGAGGACCACCACCACATCGCCTTCAACCCGATAGATCATCCGGTAACCGTCAGATCGCAGCTTGATCTTGTAACAGTCCGGCATGTCAGAAAGTCTGTCAGCATCGATCCGTGGAGCAACCAGTCGTTCAGCCAGCTTTCTTTGGAACCGTTGTCTGACATTTG
>JANLSP010000440.1:0-2727 GCA_031362485.1 Novosphingobium sp. | reverse complement strand
CGGCCTGTCGGCCTTGCTCCCCCACCCCCAGCCCCTCCCCGCCGGGGAGGGGGGCAAGGAGGATAGCCCACGCCCAGCCGCGCTGACCAGCCGCTTTTTCTGTGCGCCTGACAGGCGGAACCGCGCCGCAACCTGCCCGGCCAATTCCGCATCGGCGGGCAGCAGCGCAGCCAGTCGCCGCAATGCATCGGGAGCGATATCTTCCTTCGCCTCGTTTGCCACCAGCGCAGCAAGGCTTTGCACATCGGCCTCGGGCAAGACTTGCCCCAGCACGCCAAGCTCGGCCATGCGCGCCACGGTCGGCGCAGGATCGGGCAAGGCGAGCAGGCTCTGCATTTCCATGCCGATCCGCTCGCGCGAGAGGCCTTTCAGCGTGGCGGCGAGTTCGGTGCAGGCTCGTTCTGATTCTGGATCAGCAGGAAGCGAGCCAAACCTCGCCTGAAACCGGAAGTAGCGCAAAATCCGCAAATGATCCTCGCGGATGCGCTGCCGCGCGTCGCCGATGAAGCGCACGCGCCGCGCCGCGAGGTCATCCAGCCCGCCGAAAAAGTCCGAAATCTCGCCCGTCGCCGGATCGGCATAGAGTGCATTGATGGTGAAATCGCGCCTTGCGGCATCGTCCTGCCATTCGCCGGCGAAGGCGACGGTGGCGCGGCGGCCATCGGTGGCGACGTCATGGCGCAAGGTGGTAATCTCGACGGGGCCGCCCTTGAGGATCGCGGTGATGGTGCCGTGGGCAATGCCGGTCGGCACATGGCCGATCTTTGCTGCATCGAGCCGCGCCATGACGTCGGCGGGAACGAGCCGCGTGGCAAGGTCGATGTCCTTCACCTCCAGCCCCAAAAGTGTATCGCGCACCGCGCCGCCGACATAGCGCGCATTTCTCGGCCCAAGCGCCGCAATCAGGCGGGCGAGGTCGGCGCGCTTGGTCCAGGGGGCGGGTGGGAGGCGGTCAGACATGCCAGTTCAGCCTGCGCGAGAGATTGACGATCAAAGCTGCTGTAATTCCCCAGATGTTGTGCCCCTGCCAAACGATCTCATTGTAGGCCCGCATCGCGCCTTCCCACTCCACCCATTGCTGCGCGTGGTTCGCCGAATCGAGGACATAGCCCGCCGGAGCCTCGAACCATTGCGAAACCTCGATCGGATTGGGCACGATCTCGATATCTGGCGGCACCACTCCGACAACCGGGGTGATCTCGAAGCCCGAATGGGTATGATAGACATCGCTTGTGCCGATAATCCGCACCTTCGCAGGATCGATGCCCAGTTCCTCGTGCGCCTCGCGCAGGGCCGCTTCCACCGGCGTTTCGCCCGGATCAATGCCGCCGCCGGGAAAGGCGATCTGGCCAGGGTGCGAGCGCATGGTGGATGGCCGGTGGAGCAGCAGCATTCCGGGCTCAGCGCGCTCAGTGAAAGCCACCAGCACGGCGGCGCTGCGGAATTCGGTCTCGTCAGCGAGACGCTGGTCACTGAACAACTCGGGCGCTTCGCCGCTGTGGCCGCGTTCAAACAAATGGCTGACATGGTCGAACACGCCGCTCATTGCGGCACCAGCGAGAAGCCTTCGCCCTGACTGGTCACGCTGAGCCCGCCATCCGCCAGTGCAATTTCGATCAGCTGGCCATAAGTGCTGCGGTTCAGCCGCGCTTCGGCGCCGTGGCGCACCGCAACGTAGAGAGCGGGGCAATCGGGATCGCCGCGCGCGATGATTGCATTGTCAGGTCCGGCCAGCACAAGGTCGTCAGTGTTCAGCCGGAAGGCCAGCGCGCCTCCTTCCAGACGGACGTCGACTGCGATGAAAGCTGCATCCTCCACCTCGATCGAGAGTTTCTCATGCGGAGTGACCAACCAGTGCTGCCCATTGCCATCGCGCAGCAGCAGGCTGGCAAAGGCGCGGACCATCGCCGGGCGGGTGATCAGGCCGCCCCGGTGATACCAGCGGCCGTCAGCCGCGATGCGCATTTCACTGTCGCCCTCGCGCGCGGGGCTCCACTGATCCAGCGGCGGCAGCTTGCGTGCGGCGACTTGTGCCGCAATCTCGGCGAGCGATAGCGATGCAAGTTCAGGAGGCGGTTCGTAGGGCATGCAGCAACGCGATGCCAGAACCGCCTAGCTACGCCAAGGCCCAAGCATGCCAGTCTCGGGCAAGATTGACGGATTGTTGCAGCGCGCAAGCAGGCGGGCCTTGTCATAAGGTCCGGGCAGGGTCCAGCCTTGGGTGGGATCTGCCGAAAAACCCCAGAAGCGGCCGTAATATTCCGCATCGCCGATCATTACCTGCGGCAAAGGCGCCTCGGGGCTGAGCGCAGCCATACTCGCCGACATCAGCGCCTTGCCATAGCCCAGTCCCTGCAATTCGGGCAGCACCGCAACCGGGCCAACCATGATCATCGGATGCCTGCGGCTATCGGGGGTGTTCAGCGCCACCGGCCAGCACTGGATCGTGCCTGCCAGCAGATTGTTCTCATCCAGCGCTGCAAAGGACAGCGCCGGCAGCCAGTCTGTGCCCTCGCGCACTTTGTAGGCGGTTCGCTTGTGGCGGCCCGGCTCGAAGGCACGGTCAAGCAGCGCTTCGATGAGCGCGGGGTCGATGCTGTCAATGGGGACGATGTTGGCCATGGGACGGGCGCCGATAGGGGCGCGGGGGCCGATTGTCGATGAATTTTACCGCTTTGCCGGCATCAGCCGCAGCAAACGGCCATCTTCCTTGTCGGCCAGCACGAA
>JANLSP010000422.1:0-4634 GCA_031362485.1 Novosphingobium sp. | reverse complement strand
TGTCGCTGGGCATCGAGACCCTCGGCGGCGTGATGACGACCCTGATTCCGCGCAACACGACCATCCCGACGCGCAAGAGCGAGACGTTTTCGACGGCCGAAGACGGGCAGAGCGCGGTGACCATTCGCGTCGGCCAGGGCGAGCGCGAAATGGCGAGTGACAACAAGTTGCTCGGTCAGTTCGATCTCGTCGGCATTCCGCCGGCACCGCGCGGCATGCCGCAGATCGAGGTGACGTTCGACATCGACGCCAACGGCATCGTCAACGTCGGCGCCAAGGATAAGGCGACCAACAAGGAACAGTCGATCCGCATCCAGGCCTCGGGCGGCCTGACCGCCGCGCAGATCGACGAAGTGGTGCTGGTCGGCGGCATGAGCCGCATGCCCAAGGTCCAGGAAGTGGTGAAGGCGCTGTTCGGCAAGGAGCCGCACAAGGGCGTCAACCCTGATGAAGTTGTGGCCATGGGCGCCGCCATCCAGGCCGGCGTGCTGCAGGGCGACGTCAAGGACGTGCTGCTGCTCGACGTGACGCCGCTGTCGCTGGGCATCGAGACGCTGGGTGGCGTGTTCACCCGCCTGATCGACCGCAACACCACGATCCCGACCAAGAAGAGCCAGACCTTCTCGACTGCGGAAGATTCGCAGTCGGCGGTGACCATCCGGGTGTTCCAGGGTGAGCGCGAGATGGCGGCCAACAACAAGCTGCTCGGCCAGTTCGACCTTGTCGGCATTCCACCGGCACGGCGCGGTGTGCCGCAGATCGAGGTGATCTTCGATATCGACGCCAATGGCATCGTCCATGTGACGGCGAAGGACAAGGGCACTGGCAAGGAACAGCAGATCAAGATCCAGGCCTCGGGTGGCCTGAGTGAAGCTGACATCGATCAGATGGTGCGTGACGCCGAACAGTTCGCCGAGGAAGACAAGAAGCGGCGCGAGGAAGCGGAAACCCGTAACAACGCTGACAGTCTGATCCATGCGACCGAGCGCCAGCTTGAGGAGAACGGCGACAAGATCGATGCCGCACTCAAGTCCGAGATCGAGACGGCCCTTGCCGAAGCCAGGGCTGCGGTCGAGAGCGGTGATCTTGAGGCGATGAAAGCCAAGACGCAGGCGCTGACCGAAGCGGCGATGAAGATGGGCCAAGCGATCTACGAGAAGGAGCAAGCCGCTGCGGCTTCTCCGGGTGGCGCTGAACCGCAAGCCGATGACGGCGTAGTCGATGCCGAGTTCTCGGAAGTCGACGAAGGCAAGAACTGAGCCTGTAGGCCCCCCTTCCCTGAGGGGAGGGGGGCCTGCTGTCGTCCGGGGCGGGTATGTCAGCACAGATTGATTATTACGAATTGCTCGAAGTTGAGCGCGGCGCTGATGATGCGGCGCTCAAGTCGTCGTATCGACGGCTGGCGATGCAATGGCATCCCGACAAGAACCCCGGTTGCGCCGAGAGCGAGGCGAAATTCAAGGCGATAAGCCAGGCCTATGATTGTCTGAAGGATCCGCAGAAGCGCGCCGCTTATGACCAGTTTGGCCATGCCGCTTTCGAAAATGGCGGAATGGGCGGGCAGGGCGGTTTTGGCGGCGGTGCGGGCTTTTCTGACATCGGCGACATCTTCGAAAGCTTCTTCGGCGGCGCTTTTGGTGGCGGCGGCAGGCAACAGGCGCGGCGCGGCGCAGACCTGCGCTATGACATGGAAATCGGCCTCGATGAGGCATTCCACGGCAAGGACGCCCAGATCGAGATCGAGGTGTCGCAGGCATGCGATCCTTGCGAGGGATCAGGCGCTGAGCCGGGTACCGGCACGCGGCGCTGCAACCTGTGCGGCGGCCACGGCAAAGTGCGCGCCCAGCAGGGATTTTTCACCGTCGAGCGGACCTGTCCCACCTGCCACGGGCGCGGCGAAGTGATCGAGCGACCCTGCCGCAGCTGCGGCGGTGAAGGGCGGGTTGACCGTCCGCAGACGCTTGATGTTACTATTCCCCCGGGCGTCGATACCGGCACGCGCATTCGCCTCTCGGGCAAAGGCGAGGCAGGTCCGTTCGGCTCGCCGGCCGGCGATCTCTACATCTTCATCCACATCCGCCGCCACAGCGTGTTCGAGCGCGACGGCACCACGCTGGTTACCCGGGTGCCGATTACTTTCACCACGGCCGCTCTGGGCGGCGAAATCGAGATCCCCGGCCTCGATGGTGCGCGCCACGAGATTTCGATTCCGGCGGGCATCCAGTCAGGCAAGCAACTGCGCAAGCGCGGCGCGGGCATGCCGGTGCTGCAGGGGCGCGGGGTCGGCGACATGGTGATCGAAATCGCGGTGGAGACTCCGACCAAGCTGACCGCGCGTCAGAAGGAACTGCTGCGCGAGCTGCAGGAAACAGAAACCGGCGATGAATGTCCGGATTCGAAGGGCTTCTTCGACCGGATCAAGGATGCGTGGAACGACTTGACCGACTGAACATCAGGTCGCAGCCTGTGCCTTCGTTCAGCTCAAGGAATTGACGATGACGCGAGCCGCCTTCTTGATTGCCGGCGCCTTGGCCGCGAGCCCCGCCGCGGCCCAGCAGCCTGACTATAGCAAGGTCGAGATCAGGACCGAGGTGCTGGCCCCGGGGGTGGCCGTGCTTTTCGGACAGGGCGGCAATATCGGCGTTTCACATGGCCCCGACGGCACAGTGCTGATCGACGATCAGTTTGCCCCGCTCACCGATAAGATCGCCGCCGCTGTTGCCGCGCTCGGCGCGACCCCGGTTCGTTTTGTGATCAACACGCATTGGCATGGCGATCATTCCGGCGGCAACGAAAATCTCGGCAAGGCTGGCGCGATCATCGTGGCGCACGACAATGTCCGCTTGCGATTGGCCCGAGGCGGCGTTTCCGGCGCCGGGACCTCGTTCGCACAGGACGTTCCACCCGCTCCCCCGGCTGCACTGCCGGTCGTCACGTTTGCCAACGGGATGTCTTTCCACCTCAACGGCGACCGGATCGATGCGATTTTCACTGGCGGCGGGCATACCGACGGCGATGCCGTGCTTTATTGGCGCTCAGCCAATGTCCTGCACACCGGCGACCTGATGATGAATGAGGCGCCGTTTCCTTACATCGACACCAGTTCGGGCGGCAATGCTCTGCATCTGGTAGCCACACTCGACCAGATGCTGGCGATGACAAATGACCAGACCAAAGTGATCCCCGGGCACGGAAAAGTGACCAACCGGGCCGGTCTCAAGGTCTGGCGAGACCGGATTGCCGAAGGGGTCGAAGCCGTCAGAGCCGCACGTGCGGCCAAGCGGTCCTTGCCGCAGTTTCTGGCCGCCAATCCGCTGAAAGTGCACGACAGGCCTGGCGGGTTCATCAATGCTGACCAGTTCGCCACGGCGGTCTGGGCGAGCTTTGATGCGATGCCCGCGCGGGGGCACAAGCATTGATCAGCAAGCCCCTCTCCGCGAGAGGGACAGGGCAGGCGGTGACTACAGGCCAGCCTTGACCGGTGGTGCCGCAGCCGCCTTCATCGCTGCCATGGCCTTTGCCGGGTCATAAGGCGGACGCAGGCCCAGCACTTCGCGCGCGCGGGCCCGGATATAAGCGTGGAGCTGCCGCAGTTGCTCGTCATTGAGACGTGTCTGCGGCGGCATGCCTTTGGCGGGATTGCCCTGCTTTACATATTGCAGGAAGGTATCGAGCCGAAGCGCGATGGCGCTTTCGCGCAAATCAGGACCTGGTGAGCCCGCGCCCTCAAAGCCCGCGCCGTGGCACGACATGCAGGCGATCGACATCATCCGCCCGGCCATGACATCGGCTTCATTGAGCACCAGCTCTGGATCGTCGAGCGCGGCGACTTTCATGTCGCGCGGCGGGCTGGGGGCCAGCTTTGCGGTGCCGCCAATCGCAAAAGTCAGCAGGCGGCGCGGCTGTGCGCCGTATTTCCAGCCGACATTGAGCGCTCGGCTCATCGCCGCCGAAGTGCCGCCCCAGCCAACCAGCACCGAGACATATTGCTTGCCGCCATGACTGAAGCTCATCGGAGCGGCGATGATGCCGAGGCCTGCGTTGAAGCCCCACAGCTCCTTGCCTGAGCCTGCGTCATAGGCATTGAACATGCCATTGGCGCCGCCCTGGAATACGAGGCCACCAGCAGTTGACAGCGTACCGCCGTTCCAAACCTCGTCGCGCGTGACTTTCCAGACCTCGCGTTGCTTAACCGGATCCCAGGCGACCAGGTAGCCTTTTCCGTCGCCCGGCGCCTTGACCAGCGGCTTTACCACCAGCCCCAGGATATTGACCGCTTCGTCGGTCTGATCCGCCAGATCACGCGAAAACAGCGTGCCGACCTGATGAACCGGGACATAGACGAGGCCGGACTTCGGGTTGTAGCTCATCGCTTGCCAGTTGTGCCCGCCGATGGTGCCCGGCCAGATTTCAGTGCGGCCGGTTTCATAACGCATATTGGCATTCTCGATCGGGCGACCGGTCTTCATATCGATACCCTTGGCCCAGTTCTGGTAAGCGATGGCCTTGGGTTCATTGAGCAGCTTGCCCGTCGCGCGGTCGAGCACATAGAAGAAGCCGTTGGTCGGCGCGTGCATCAGCACTTTCCTGGGCTGCCCTTCCAGATTGAGCGTGGCCATGACCATGTTTGGCGC
>JANLSP010000391.1:0-4327 GCA_031362485.1 Novosphingobium sp. | reverse complement strand
AGGTCGCTGTGCTGGCGGCGCTGACTGAAGCCGCGCCAGCGCTAAAACCGCAGTTGCGTGAAGCCGAATGGGTCGGCAACCGGCGCTGGAACCTGACGTTCAAGACCGGCCAGATACTCGCGCTGCCCGAGGGCAATCGGCCCGCAGCCGATGCGCTGGTTTCGTTCGCCCGGCTGGACGGGATCAACCGGCTCCTCGGCGGCAAGGTCGCGGCTTTTGACATGCGTTCCCCAGGCCGGGTTTACATGCGCATCCCTGGACGGACCGACGAGAGCAAACCGGTCATCGCGGAGAAGCCCAAGGCTGCGCCGAAGCCCAAAGCCAGCGAAGCGCCAAGGCGTCTGGCTCCCGCCAAATCGGAGGAGGCTCGCTGATGCAGCAACCCCGCATCAGCCGCCTGTTCGGCGCGGTCAATTTCGGCTCATTCCGCATTTCGGCGATGATTGCCGGATTGTCGGACACGGGCGAAATGATCGTGCTGGGATCGGGCCACAGGGCGGCGCAGGGCATCCGGCGGGGCTATGTCACCGATATGGCAGCAGCGACCTATGCCGTGCGCGATGCCGTCGAGCGGGCGGAAAAGATGGCCGGGGTCAGCGTCTCCAGCGTCTGGATCGGCTGCTCGGGTGCCGGGCTGGCCAGCCAGATTGCCCAGGTCGAGGTCGATATCGGCGGACGCCGGATCGAGGCTGACGATATAGACCAGTTGCTGTTCGCCGCGCGCGATGTCGTCCGGCCTGACGGGCGCACGGTGCTGCATGCTCATCCGGCGCACTACACGCTTGATGGCGCCAACGGTGTCGCAGATCCCAAGGGGCTTCATGCCGAGCGGCTTGGCGTGGATATCCACGTCATGCTCGCCGACGGCGCGCCGATCCGCAATATAACCGAAGCGGTGCAGAATGCTCACCTCAACGTCGATGGCGTCGTCGCCTCACCGGTGGCGGCAGGATATGCCTGCCTGACGCCGGAAGAGCGCGATCTGGGCGTGGCGCTGGTCGAAATGGGGGCGGAAGTCACCAATGTTTCGGTCCATGCCGCCGGCATGCTGGTCGGCCTCGCCTCGATCCCCGCAGGGTCTGGCGATATCACTGACGCCATTGCCTCGGCCTTCGGCATTCGCCGGTTTCAGGCCGAGCGGCTGAAATGCGTCAATGGCTCGGCGATTGCCAGTCCCGCCGATCACCGCGAGATGATCCCGGTCAATGCGCCGGGCGAAGAGGCCAGCGGGCCGCACGCCCGTCATGCCGACGAGAGCAACCGCATCCCGCGCGCTGAATTGATCTCGGTGATCACCGGACAACTCGGGCAGCGCATGGAAGATGTGTCCAAAGCATTAAAATCACTTGGTTTCAATGGCCAGCGAGGGCAACAGGTGGTATTGACGGGCGGCGGCGCCGAACTGGTTGGCCTCGCCGATTACGCGCAGGCGGCGCTTGGCCGGCCGGTGCGTATCGGCAAGGTGCCGCGTTTGACCGGGCTTGCCGAAGGCCACGCCAAACCAGGCTTTGCGACCTTGGCGGGGCTGATACTCTACGCCGCCGCTGATCCGGTCGATATCCGATCTATCCGGCGTGGGCAGCAGACGAATACGCGTTACGGCAGCCTGGGTGCTGTCAGCCGGGTCTATAGGGCGTTGAAAGAGTATTTTTAAGCCGTCCAATGCCGCGAGCGGCCTGTGGACAAAGGAACAACGGGCTTTGCTTCACTGGAACGAAGCATGCCATTACTGCAAGGGACAGGGATTTTTCCTTCGCAGCCCTTGCCAGGAGAGCGAAATGAGCATCAATATCGGCCCCCCCGCCATCGAAGAACTCAAGCCCAAGATTGTCGTGATCGGGGTCGGCGGGGCAGGCGGCAACGCCATCGCCAATATGATCGCAGCGGAAATCGAAGGCGTCGATTTCCTCGTGGCGAACACGGATGCGCAAGCGTTGAACAATTCAGTTGCCGAGCACCGTATCCAGCTTGGCCCGGACATCACCCAGGGGCTGGGTGCCGGGTCACGCCCGGAAGTGGGCCGTGCGGCAGCCGAAGAAACCATGCCCGAGATCGAACGTATTCTCGATGGCGTCCACATGTGCTTCATCGCGGCCGGTATGGGCGGCGGTACCGGCACCGGTGCGGCCCCGGTGATCGCAAAAGCGGCGCGTGACAAAGGCGTGCTGACGGTCGGCGTGGTGACCAAGCCATTCCTGTTCGAAGGCACGCGGCGCATGCGCTCTGCCGAAGCGGGGATCGAGGAGCTGCAAAAGCACGTCGACACCCTGATCGTTATCCCCAACCAGAACCTGTTCCTGGTGGCCAAGGCGGAAACCACATTCAAGGAGGCATTCCAGCTTGCCGACGAAGTGCTCCAGCAAGGTGTGCGCTCGATTACCGATCTGATGGTCATGCCGGGGCTTATCAATCTCGATTTCGCCGACGTGCGTTCGGTCATGGCCGAGATGGGCAAGGCGATGATGGGCACCGGCGAAGGCAGCGGTGAAAACCGCGCGCTGGAAGCGGCCGAAAAGGCGATTGCCAACCCGCTGCTCGATGGCGTCTCGATGCAGGGCGCCAAGGGCGTCATCATCTCGATCATCGGCGGCGAGGACATGAAGCTGCTCGAAGTCGACGAAGCCGCCAACCACATCCGCGAACTCGTCGATCCGCAGGCCAACATCATCTGGGGCTCGGCATTCAATCCCGATCTGCAGGGCAGGATCCGCGTTTCGGTGGTTGCCACCGGGATCGAACAGCCCGCAGGTTTCGCCGAAGAGGCGCCGCGCTCGCTGAATCTCGGTCAGTCGCGCGGTCCGGCCGTGCCGCAGGCTGCTCCAGCGCCTGAAGCGCAACCGCTGTTTGCGGCGGCGCCTGCTCCCACTCCTGAACCCTTCGCAGCTCCTGAGCCCGAATCCGAGCCGTTTGAACTCGACATGAGTTTCAGTGACGACCCTCAGGCTGAAGTTGATGCGCTCGCTGCACCCGAAGCCGAGAGCGCAACGCTCGACGATTGGGACGAAGACGACGAAGAGCAGGAAGTTAAAAGCGAAGCCTATGCCAGCCTGACCGGCACGGTCCCGGCATTCGGAGATGCAGCCGATGCAGATCAGGATGAACCTGAGGGCGGCGGCAATGACGATGAGTTGCTGCTGGATGCCGACCGTTTGGCCAGTTCCGACGATCCTGTCACACCGCTGGTTCCAGGCCGTAGGCGGGGCCTTTTGTCCAGCGATGAAGGCAGCGAGGATGCTGGTCTGCGGGGCGGCGGCGGCAGCACCCTATTCGAGCGCATGGCAAGGCTCTCGCGCGGTGCAAAATCGCCTGACGAAGCCAGGGACGACGAGGATGGCGAGGATGGTGGATCAATTAACATCCCCCGCTTCCTTGGGCGTCAGAACAATCAGTAGCCGCGCCGTTGCTGACGCCGCAGGCCGTTAGCCTGCGGTTAAGGCGCGGATTGGCAATCACCATGGGTCGAATTGCTGCGGAGTGGCGCGCGTGTGCTTGTGTCACAAACCCTGATGCGTAAGCGGCCGCGATCGCAGCGGCTTATTGCCGTGCTTCTGGGCCTGGCGGGCGCGTGGGTTGCGACTCCCGGTTTCGGGCAACCGGACGGCGATGCGGAAGACCGGCCAGGCGCGGTAGTTCAGCAGGTGCCCAACAACGATTCGATGAACCTCAACGCCGCGCTGACGCGGCTGGGGCGCAATCCGCGCGATCCCGATGCTCTGGTCGATGCCGGGCAGGCGGCGCTGTCGGTCGGCGATGTCGACGCGGCCATTGGCTTCTTCCGCCGCGCCGAGCAAGTCACCCCTGGCAATGCCCGCGTCAAGGCGGGGCTGGCGCGAGCCCTGGTGCGCAGCGGCAATCCATTCGATGCCATTCCCCTGTTCAATGAAGCAGAGCTGGCCGGTGCGATGGACCCGGCCATCGCGCTGGATCGCGGCCTTGCCTACGATCTGGTTGCCGACAATGTCACCGCACAGCGCTATTATCGTCAGGCGCTGACCGGGGGCCAGAACGAGGAGGCGATACGGCGACTGTCACTCAGCCTTGCGATCTCCGGCGACAAGCGCGGATCAGGCTCCATGATTTCGCCGCTGCTGCTGCGGCAGGACAAGGCCTCCTGGCGTGCCCGCGCCTTTGCGCTCGCCATCCTGGGCCAGACCGAAGAAGCGATAACGGTGGTCAATGGCACTTTGCCGGCGAGCCTTGCGGCGGGAATTGCGCCCTATTTGCGCTACATGCCGAGGCTGACCCCGGCCCAGCAGGCCGCTGCTGCCAATTTCGGGCAATTTCCGCGCGCATCCGAAATCGGCCGCGATGATCCCCGCGTGGCGTT
>JANLSP010000373.1:0-2152 GCA_031362485.1 Novosphingobium sp. | reverse complement strand
CCCCGCCGGGGAGAGGATAGCGCAGCTTGCTCGCTTGCGAGCTAGCAAAGCTTGGAGAGGGGGACTGGGCAACGTGCCCTTCGCCCGCTAACGCCGCGCATCCCATGCCCGACTTGAACCGCATCCTATCCGCGAAAGCCCCGCTCACGCTGGCCGCTGTGGCACGCGGCGCGCAGCCGCTGGTGCTTGCCGATCTGGCGCGCGCGAGCAAAGGCCGCGCTGTGTTCATCGCCCCAGACGAAGCGGCGATGCGCGCGATCAGCGAAACGGCGGGCTTCTTCGCCCCAGAGCTGGAAATCAACGAATTCCCTGCTTGGGACTGCCTGCCCTACGACCGCGCCAGCCCCGCTCTGTCGGTCAGCGCGCGGCGGCTGGCGGCGCTGCACCGCTTGCAGGCCACGCCGGTCGGGCCGCAGCTTTTCGTCACCACGATCAATGCCCTCACCCAGCGCGTTCTCAGCCCGTTCCGCATCCGCGAATCGGTGCGTCTGCTCAGGACCGGCATGGAAATCAGCCGCGAAAGCCTGATCCAGCTGCTCCAGCGGCAGGGCTACTCGCGCACTGACACCGTGGCCGATGCCGGCGAATTCGCCGTTCGCGGCTCGATCTTCGACATTTTCCCTTCGGGTCTGGAGCAAGGCCTCCGCCTCGATTTCTTCGGTGACGAGCTTGAGACGCTGCGCCTGTTCGATCCCAACAGCCAGCGCACAGTGGGCAGTGTGGAGCAGCACCTGCTGCTTCCTGCCAGCGAGGCCCTGCTCGACGAGGATAGCGTCAAACGCTTCCGCACCCGCTATCGCGAACAATTCGGCGCCAATGCCACCAGCGATCCGCTTTATCAGGCAGTCAGCGAAGGGCGCCGGCTGGCCGGCATGGAGCACTGGCTGCCGCTGTTCGAAGAACGCATGGTCACATTGTTCGACCATCTCGGCGCCGATGATCTCATGCTCATTGACAGTGCCGCGATGGGCGCCGCCGAGGAGCGGCTTACCGACATTGCCGACTACTTCGCCAGCCGAAGCGAGACTTCGGGCAAGAGCGCGGGCTCCTATCGCCCGCTTGATCCAGCCGCGCTTTACCTCACCCGCGAGGAACTCCGCGTACAACTGTCCGGCTGGCCGGTGCACAGCTCCGATATTTTCACCCAGCCCGATAGCGCGAGCATCATCGACTTCGGGTTTGCCGGCGCGCGCGACTTTGCGCCGGAGCGGGCACGGGGGGAGAATGTCTACGAGGCGGCGGCGGGCCATTTGCATGGCGTCGCCCGGTCAGGTCGCAAGGCGATTCTCGCGGCCTATTCCACCGGCAGCCGCGCGCGGATCATCTCGATCCTTGGCGAGGCGCAAGCCCCCGCGCCGCAGCTTGCCGAGACCTGGCAGGAGGCGCTTGGCCTCGCCGCCAAGGGCGTACCCACCGCACTGGTCCTGCCGCTCGAGTCGGGCTTTTCCAGCGCCGAAATCGAGCTGGTCACCGAGCAGGACATTCTTGGCGACCGGCTGGTGCGGCGCAAGAAGAAGCGCAAGGACGCCGACGCCTTCCTTGCCGAACTGTCCGCGCTCACACCGGGCGATCTGGTGGTCCATATGGAGCACGGCATCGGGCGCTATGAAGGCCTGCAGTCGATCCAGGTCGGCAAGAGCCCTCACGACTGCGTCATGCTGTCGTATGCCGGCGGCGACAAGCTCTACATCCCGGTCGAAAACATCGACGTGCTCTCCCGCTTTGGCAGCGGCAACGAAACGGTGGCGCTCGACCGGCTCGGCGGCGAGGCATGGCAGCGCCGCCGCGCACGCCTCAAGGAGCGCATTCGCGAGATCGCCCACGAACTGCTGCGCACTGCCGCCGCGCGCGCGCTGCGCCATGCCCCGGTGCTGTTGCCCGAGCAGGCAAGTTACGACCAGTTCGCCGAGCGCTTTCCCTGGCAGGAAACCGAGGATCAGGAACGCGCCATTGAGCAAGTGCTGGCCGACCTTGGCGAAGGCAAGCCGATGGACCGGCTGGTCTGCGGCGATGTCGGCTTCGGCAAGACCGAGGTTGCAATGCGCGCCGCGTTCGTCGCGGCAATGGCCGGGCAGCAGGTCGCGCTGATCGGCCCGACCACGCTGCTTGCCCGCCAGCACTATGCGGGCTTTGTCGAGCGGTTTGCCGGCTT
>JANLSP010000361.1:0-3726 GCA_031362485.1 Novosphingobium sp. | reverse complement strand
CGCGCCCGGCAGATAGTCGAGCACGCGGGCAAGCGAAGGGGCAGGGATTACCTCGAAGCCTTCCAGTGCATCGCCCGCCGCTGCCTCGAAGTGCAGCAGCAGCGCGCGCGCATCGTGCAGGCTGCGCACACCCGCCCAGACCACCAGACGGTCGGCCAGCGCGGGGAGCAGCCGCAAGGTTGCCGCTGTGACGATCCCCAGCGTCCCTTCAGAGCCGATCAGCAACTGCTTGAGATCAAAACCGCGGTTGTCCTTCTTGAGCGGAGTCAGTGCCGAATAGACGCTGCCATCGGCCAGCACTGCTTCCACCCCCAGCACCAGCGCGCGCATCGTGCCGTGGCGCAGCACCTGATTGCCGCCGGCATTGGTCGAGACGAGGCCGCCGATGGTTGCCGAGCCCTTGCCGCCCAGCGTCAGCGGAAAGCGCAGCCCTTGCGCCGCCGCTGCATCGTGCAGCTCCTGCAGAATCACCCCGGCATCGCAGGTGATCTGCCGGGCCTCTGCATCGAGTGCGCGGATCGCATTCATTCGCCGCAGCGAAAGCAGCAGCGATTGCCCGCTGTCATCGGGCGTTGCCCCGCCCGACATGCCGCTGTTGCCGCCTTGCGGCACGATTGGCACGCCGTGTTGCCCGCACAGCCGGACCAGAGCCGACAGTTCGGCGGTGTCCGCGGGCGATGCCATGGCCAGGGCTTGCCCGGTAAAGCGCCCGCGCCAATCGGTCAGCCATGGAAAGATTTGCTCTGCATCGCCGGTCAGCCCGCGGGGCCCGAGCAATGCGGCGGCCTGGGTGAGGAAGGTGCTGTTCGTCTGCATCGCTGCCCCATGCCACATTGCGCCGGGTCTTGCATCCGTGCGTTGCGGGGTTAAGGGGCCGTTCAAGCAGGAGGCTTATTGCGCAAGCGGTAGCTGCGCCTTTTTCTGGAATTAAAAAATTCCGCCGATGAGTGACAATGCATGAGTTTCGTTGCCTCCGTTCTTGCTCCCTTGACCATGCTGCTGCCGATGCCGGCAGCGCTGGTGCCCGAGCACGCCGAGCGTGAACGGGCATCGGGCGAGGCGCCGGCCAGCGGATTGGGGCTGCCTGCTGAAGCCGCGTTTCCCGATTCCGATCCACTCGAAGCGACTATATTCCAGCAGATCGCCCAGAGCTTTCAGGCACCCGGCCAGAACCAGGTGCGCATCGAACAGCGCATGACTATCCGCATTGCGCCGCGCCCGGCGCCCCCGCCGCAGGCCAATATGCTTATGGACTTGCCGCAACGCCCCTTGCCGCCGCGCATGGCCGAACGCGACATGGGCCGTTGCTTGCCGATAGCCGGGATTGCCGGGGTTCAGGTCGGGCAAGACAACCGGCTGATCCTGTTCATGCGCGATCGCCGCGTGGTCAGCGCCGCGCTCGAGCGGACATGCCGCGCGCGTGATTATTATTCGGGCTTTTATGTCGATCGCAACACCGATGGTCAGATCTGTGTGAGGCGAGACAGCCTGCTTTCGCGCAGCGGCGCAAATTGCAAGTTGTCGCGCTTGCGCCAGCTGGTTGATCCCGACAACTGAGCGCAAGGGCATAGCGCCCGCAATTCCTTGACTTTGCCGCCGCTTTGGGCCTAGGGGGCGGGGTCTGACACCGGCGTAGCCGGGCGCAGACACCGGTACAGGCCGCAAGGCTGGCCACTCCATTTCACTTCCGGAAAATCGCGCAAGCCTATGAAATTCGCCGACCTCGGCCTGTCTGATGAATTGCTGAAATCAGTCCTGACGGCCGGATATGATGAGCCGACGCCGATCCAGGCGCAGGCGATCCCGTCGGTTCTGATGATGAAGGATATCATCGGCATTGCCCAGACCGGCACCGGCAAAACCGCCAGTTTCGTGCTGCCGATGATCGATATTCTCGCGCATGGCCGCCGCCGCGCGCTGATGCCGCGCAGCCTCATTCTAGAGCCAACGCGCGAACTTGCGGCACAAGTTGCCGAGAACTTCGAGAAATACGGCAAGAACCACGATCTCAAGATGGCGCTGCTGATCGGCGGCGTACAGATGGGCGATCAGGTCAAGGCGCTGAAGGACGGCGTCGATGTGCTGATCGCCACGCCGGGCCGGCTGATGGACCTGTTCGAGCGCGGCAAGATCCTGCTCACCGGCTGCGACCTGCTGGTGATCGACGAGGCCGACCGCATGCTTGATATGGGCTTCATCCCCGATATCGAGACGATCTGTTCAAAGCTGCCGGCAAACCGCCAGACGCTGCTGTTTTCGGCGACCATGCCCCCGCCGATCAAGAAGCTGGCCGACAAGTTCTTGACCAATCCCAAATATATCGAAGTTTCGCGTCCGGCGAGCTCCAACCTCAACATTGCCCAGCACAAGGTGGCGGTGTCGAGCCGCAACAAGAAGGACGTGCTCAAGACGCTTCTGCGCAGCGACAATGTCACCACTGCGATGGTTTTCTGCAACCGCAAAACCACGGTGCGCGAACTGGCCAAGAGCCTGTCACAGAACGGGTTTTCCGCCGGCGAGATCCACGGCGACATGGATCAGTCCAGCCGCATCGCCGAATTGGACCGGTTCAAGGACGGCAAGATCAACATCCTCGTGTGCAGCGACGTTGCCGCGCGCGGGCTTGACATCAAGGGCGTCAGCCACGTGTTCAACTACGACACGCCATGGCACCCCGACGACTATGTTCACCGCATCGGCCGCACCGGTCGCGCCGGTGCGACAGGACGCGCCTTCACTTTCGTCGCGCCCGAAGACGCCGAGGCGATTGCCAATGTCGAAAAGCTGACCGGGCTGGTTATTCCAGTCTATGCCATGGACGGGGCCAGTTCAGGTCCAGGCGAAGCCGCCGAAGAACGCCCCGCGCGCGCCGCAAAGCCGCGCCGCGAGGCTGCACCGCGCGGCAAGGCCCCCCGCACCGCGGCACCGCGTGAGGAAGCAACCCGCGAGGATAAGCCCCGCAATGAGGCTCCGCGAGTGGAGGCCCCCCGCATCGCAGCACCGCGTGAGGAAGCACCGCGCAAACCCCGCCGCGAGAAACCCGCCAGCGAAAAGCCGGCCCGCGCGACACGCGCTGCCGCGGCTGACGACGAGGCTTGGAACGGCCCGGTTCCCGGCTTCCTCGGGGTTTCGGCGCTGGACTGACCAGCACTGGGTTTCAGGGCATGATCGAGTTCGAAACCTTCACGGTCAACGCGGATGTGATTGAAGACCGTGTTCGGCTTGACGCGATCAGCCTCGATGGCAGCGCGCTGTCGATCATGCTGACGCGCCGGCTGTGCGACCGGTTTCTGCCCCTGTTCGTCAATGCGGTTGAACAGACCGCGCGTCCTGGCATTCCGCGCGAGATCGAACTGACAATGGCGCAGCAGCAATTGCGCCAGGAGCGCGAGGAAAGCCCGCTGCCTGATGTGGTGCTGCCCGAAGGCGTCGCGCCATGGCTGTGCCACACGATCCACCTCGATGGTCGCGGCGATGGTCTGTTCTGGACCTTGACCGACGAGGGCGATCATATCGCAGGCATGGCACTGTCAGGCGAGAGCCCACGCGCCGTGCTCGAGGTATTCCTGCAGATGTATCGGCACCTGGAATGGGATGAGCAGGTCTATCCCGTCTGGCTGCGCGACGGCCTGCCGGAAGACACCGCGCCGCGCACGCTGAACTGATCGTCGCGGCGATGCCCTAGTCGCCGGGGTGGACAAAGAAGCCATTGTCAGCGCCATCGGC
>JANLSP010000354.1:0-2271 GCA_031362485.1 Novosphingobium sp. | reverse complement strand
AGGTCGGCAAGCTGCGGCAGCAGCACCGGGCATTCGGCGAGATCGACAATCTTGTGGGATCGGGCTTCGCGGTAGCCGAGCAGGACCCGCCCGCCTTTGCTTTCAGCGCGCAAAGCCGCGCGGCGGCGGCTCTGCGGCGGGGAAAGGTGGGGCGCAACCATCCGTGCCGCTGCCAGCCCCTGTCCGCTCGCCGCATTGGCGACGCGCTCGGCGACGAAATTTGCCAGTGACGCTTCGTCGAGATGCTGCAACTGGCACCCCCCGCAAATGCCGAAGTGGCGGCAAGGCGGCACTGCGTGGTGCAGCCCGTGTTGCAGTGTGCCATCGGCCATGAGCAGGTCTCCGGGCGCGGAGCCACTGACAAAGCGGCCGCTGGCGGTAACGCCATCGCCTTTCGCGGCGATGCGCAGAATTTCATCGGTTGCGCTCACAGGCAGGCCGCGTAGGCCGATGCGACTGTTCCCGCAAGCTGGCTTGCGGTAAATGCAGGCGGAGAGAACCGCGCCGCCTCGCCATGCAGCCAGACCCCCTCGCAAGCGGCGGCAAACGCTTCTTTGCCGCTGGCAAGACGGCTGGCGATGCTGCCTGCGAGCACATCACCGGTTCCCGCCACCGAGAGCCAGCTTGAGGCACGCGGCGCGCAGGCCAGCCGGCCATCAGGCTCGGCGATCACCGTGTCCGGCCCTTTGGCGACGATGACCATGCCGCTTGCCCGCGCCAATGCGGCGGCGCGATCCACTTTCGATCCCGCGCCAGTGCAGCCAAATGTTGCTTCCAGCACTTTCAGCTCGCCTTCGTGCGGAGTAGCGATTGTCTGCGCGCCGCGCTCGGCCAAGTGCCGTTTGCCCAGCAATATCTGCGCATCTGCGTCGATCACTGCCGGCACCGCATCGGCGAGTGCGGTCGCGAGCCGCTCGCGTGCGCGGCCATCGCGCCCAAGACCCGGCCCCACGAGAACTGCGGCATTGCGGTCATCTGACAGGACATCGGAAAGGCTGCCTGAATTGACCACGAGATCGGCAGGAGCCAAAGGCGCTGCTTCGGCAAAGAGCTTCACATAGCCCGCTCCAGCCCCTTGCGCTGCGGCGCAAGCGAGCACGGCCGCACCGGGCATCGCGCCCCCGACAACCGCCAGCATCCCGCGCCGGTACTTGTGCGTACCGGGCGGCGGCGCAATGAGCGCGGGCCGGCCAACCGCAATGGCCGCGCCCGGCACTGCTGCAACCCCAATGTCCACAAGCCGCAACGCGCCCATGGCTGCGCAGGCCGGCATCAGGAAATGCGCAAACTTCCAGGCGCCCAGCGCGATTGTCAGATCGAAAAGCGGCAAGCCTTCGCCCAGCACCGTGCCGGTGTCCGAATTGACACCGCTGGGCACATCGACAGCAATGGCGCGGCGGTGGCAGGCGGCGAGGCTGGCGAGCAGCGCGGAGTGCTCCTGCGAAAGTGCCCGGGTCAGGCCGCTGCCGAACAGGCAATCGACCAGCACCTCACAATGGGGGTCCACCCCGACGCCCAGAACCTCCCCCCGATAGAGCGCGCGTGCGGTGCGCGCGGCTTCGGTGGCGGGCTCGCTGGCGGCGATCACCCTGACTCTCCCCCCGCGCTCCCGGATCGCCTCGGCTATCACATAGCCGTCGCCGCCATTGTTTCCGGGGCCGCACAGCACCGTGACCCGTCCATGCGCGGCCATGCGCCAGACATAGTCCGCCGCGCCGCGCCCGGCCCGCTGCATCAGTTCGTCGACATGGGTACCCGCCGCAATCAGGCACTCTTCTGCGCTGCGCATCTGCGCGGCGGTGAGGATCTGGTTAGGGCCGTGCGGCATCGACTGGCGGCGGAGGGGGCGGGAAGTGGTAACGGTCATCCCCGACAACGACTTCGGTTGCATCCGGTCGGGCGGTGACCTCAGTCGGCTCGGCCCCATCGGCGGTGCGGACCAGATCGCCCTCCACTTCGAAGCGGCGGAATCCGCCATCGGGCTGACGCACCACATAGATTGTGCCGCCCGGCAACACATGGCGCTCGGCCTTGCAAACCGGGGCGAAGTCCACCGCGCCATTGAGCGCGCAGGTCATGGTTTCGCTGGCCACAGACGTCTGCTCAGCCGGATCGGGCTGGGCCGAACAGGCGGCGAGCCCAGCTAGCAACAGTGCGCTAGATATCCGCAAAGACATGGGTTTCCGCCTTGGCACCGGGATGAGTCAACGCACCCTTGTAGGCCGGACCGACATTCTGGGCATAACGCCAAAGCGCACCCGAATTGTAATC
>JANLSP010000345.1:0-4307 GCA_031362485.1 Novosphingobium sp. | reverse complement strand
GGAAACCCGCATGGTTCCGAAAGCTGCCCAAGAACAGCTTCAAGCTCTTCGATTCGACAATGGTTTCGCCCGGCGCATAGTCGATGACGAGATGGGCAAAGTCGGGCTGGCCGGTCACCGGGCATAGCGAGGTGAACTCGGGCGCAGCGAAGCGAACCAGATAGAGCGCGTCCGGGCGTGAGTTGGGTACGTAATCGAGCACCGCCTCTTGCGGCGAGGCCGGGAGCGTGCTCTGGCGCCCGAGATGGCGCGGAGACAGGTCGGCGGGACCGGAACTTGTGTCGTTCATGCCACAGTCCATGCCTCTATCGCGCCCCGCACACAAGCCGGCCTGTAGCGCCGGCAGAATTCACAGGCTATTCATTGCAAAACGCCCAGCGGGCAAATGGAAAGAAATGAATCAGGACAGGCACTCATTTTCACGATCGGTTCGGGCCGCAGGGCGGTTCGGGCTGGCACTTGCCTGTCTGATCAGTGCGCAGTCGAGCCCGGCGTTCGCACAGGATACGCTGCCTTCGGTCAATGATTACCGCCTTCCCAGCGGTACCGCCACCCCGCGCACCCGACCGCAAGGGCCGGTCGATCCCGAAAATCCAGGCGCTTCGCCGCCCCGCGCCGTACGCACTGCCGAGCCCGTTCCCGAGCCGAGCGCAAGCGCTGCGCCGCCAGCGCGACCTGCGCGATCGAGCCCCAGCCCATCGCCGCGAGCGACAACTACCCCGCCTTCGCCCGGCCCGCAGGCCTCGGCTTCGCCCGCACGGCCTGCGGCTGCCCGTCCGGTTCCGCCGCCGACAACAGCCAGCCCTGTCACTGCGGCAAGTCCCGCTACTGCGGCTGCCCCGCCGTCCCCTCCGGTTACGCCAAATGGTATCCCCACGCCCCCCCCGGTTGAATGGCGCATTCATTCAGCTAGCGAATCGGCGCGCGACGGGCTGACTTGGTGGCAATCGCCGTGGCTGATTGGTCTCGCCTTTCTGGGCGGCATCGGGCTGGTCTTGCTATTACAGAGGGTCAGGCGGCGCCGGCGCGACGCCGAGCCTGAGCCAGTCCCTGAAATGACTGGCGCCCTGCCTTCAGAAGTGCCTAGACAGCCGATCGAAGCGCCGCTTGCTGCCGAGCCAGCCGATCTGGAACCCGAACCGGCATTGTTGCCCGAACTCGACTTGCTGACGGTTATGGCAGAGCCACTCGCGCCCGCAGAGCCGCCCGAATCGCGTCCCGCACTCAATGTCCATGTCAATCCGCTGGTAGTGGAACTTGCAGCCCGCCGGATGAGCGCCACACTGATGAATGCCGTGCTCAATTACGAACTGGTCGTGCGAAACACCGGTAGCGAGGTGATCGGCCCCGTGACTGTCGGCGGCGACATGATCGGCGCGCATGCCTCGCTGCCCAGTCGCGCCCAGCTCGAACTGACAGGGCAGGATATTACGCCGCTGCACCACCTTCCCTATCTCGCCCCCGGTGAAAGCATCACGCTGACCGGCGAATTCAAGCTTGCGCTTGCCAACATCACGCCGATCCGCAGCGGCAATGCCGCACTGTTCATTCCGCTCGCCCGGTTTCGGGTCGAGGCGGTGAGACACGGCGGTCCGCCGCTGGTCGCCAGCAGCACATTCGTCGTCGGCGAGGATCAGGACCGTCCCGGCGCCGCGCTGCGCCCGTTCAGGCTCGATCTCGGCCCCCGCCTTTACTCCCGGATCGGCCAGCGCGAACTGGCTCTGTCCGCATGATGGCAGTTCCAGCATGATGGACAGTCTGGTTTCCACCGAGTGGCTTGCAGGCGAAATGGGGGCCTGCGACCTCAGGATCGTTGATGCATCTTGGCACTTGCCCGATGCGGCTCGCAATCCTGCTGCTGAATTTGCAGCGGCCCACATTCCTGGCGCCATTTTCATGAACCTGGCCGATTTGGTCGATGCCGACGCCGCACTCGACAACACCTTGCCCAGCGCCGAGAAGTTCGCCAGCCGCATGCAAAGCCTTGGCCTTGGCGATGGCAGCCGAATTGTCGTTTATGATGACAGCGCACTGAAAAGTTCGGCCCGCGCCTGGTTTATGCTCAAGCTGTTCGGTGCGCACGCGGTTGCCATTCTGGACGGCGGGCTCGCCAAGTGGAAAGCGGAGGGGCGGCCGCTGCTCGAAGGTAGCGCAAACCTGCGACATCGCCATTTCACCGCTTGGTCCAGCGACAAGGCCCTGCGCAGCAAGGCAGAAATGCTCGAAAATGTTGCCTCGCAGGCCGAACAGGTCATCGATGCGCGCGGGGCTGGTCGCTTTGCCGGTGCCGATCCGGAACCCCGCCCCGGCATGGCACCGGGGCACATCCCCGGCTCGCGCAACCTGCCGCACGGCCAGTTGTTCAATCCAGACGGTACTTACAAGGACCGGGCAGGCCTCGTCGGCGCATTCAGGGCAGCGGGGGTAAATCTTGACCGTCCGGTAGTCGCCTCCTGCGGCAGCGGCGTGACCGCTTGCGTGCTGCTGTTCGCGCTGCACATGATCGGCAAGCATGATGTCGCGCTTTATGACGGCAGCTGGGCCGAATGGGGACTTGATCCCGAAACGCCAAAGGCGCTGGGCGCAGATTAAAGCTGGAACCGGCAAGCATTCCCAAGCGCACCCGCTCTCGCTATGCGGAGGCCATGGCCAAGCTTCCTTCCAATGACCAATCCAACGCGACCCGACTGGTTTCCGCCGGGCGGCGGGCGGAATGGACAGGTACGCCGGGCGCTCCGGGTGCCGTGGTCAATCCGCCGGTCTGGCGGGCGAGCACGATTCTGTATGACGATACCGCTGCCCTCGCCCGCGGCGCGAGAACCAACGCCGACGGCCAATTTTTCTATGGCCGGCGCGGCTCGCCAACGCAGTGGGCGCTGGCTGATGCGTTGACCGAGCTGGAGCCGGGCGCAGCGGGAACCATGCTTTATTCTTCAGGCGTTGCCGCGATTGCCGGCGTGCTGTTCAGCGTGCTGCGCCCGGGCGACGTCCTGTTGATGACCGACAATGCCTATGATCCCAGCCGGGCGCTGGGCAAAGGCCTGCTGACCGATATGGGCATCGAAACCCGCTTTTTCGATCCGCTGGATCTGGCCGCGTTCGAAACGGCGATCTGCCCGAAGTCGCGCGCCGTGCTGCTCGAATCGCCCGGCAGCCTGACGATGGAAGTGCAGGATGTGCCGGCGCTGACGGCGATTGCCCGCGCGCGCGGGCTGGTGTCGGTGATTGACAACACCTGGGCCAGCCCGCTCGGCTTTCCGGCGCTGGCGCGGGGCGCGGATATTGCCGTGATGAGCCTGACCAAGCATGTCGGTGGTCATTCCGATCTGATGATGGGCAGTGCGTCGGCCGGGAGGGAGCACTACGCCAGGCTTCGCAAGACCGCACAGGCGCTGGGCCACGTGGTTTCACCCGACGATGCCTCGCTGGCGCTGCGTGGCCTGCGCACGTTGGAACTGCGATTGCAGCGCGCGAGCGCGACAGCGCTTGCCCTTGCCGGCTGGCTGAAACAACGCGGGGAAGTGGCCGAAGTGCTCTGCCCGATGCTGCCCGGTGCGCCCGGGCACGGGCTGTGGGCGCGCGATTTTACTGGCGGCTGCGGCCTTTTCAGCTTCGTGCTCAAGGGCGGCGACGAGGCCCGCCGCAACCGCCTGATCGATGGCTTGCGTCTGTTCGGCATCGGCTACTCCTGGGGCGGCTATGAGAGCCTGGTGGTGCCGGTCGATCCCGCTGGCTACCGCAACGTGACCCCGTGGCCGCCGAAAGGAATGGACCCGGCCGACCGCTTCGGGGTGCGTCTTTCAGTCGGGCTGGAAGACCCTGCCGACCTGATCGCCGATCTCGAACAGGCCTTTGCCACGGCGGCAGCATGTTAGAACTTCTGGCCGACATCGGCGCGCTTGTCGCCCGGCTCGACGCCATTGGCTTCGAATATGGCAAGACCCATATCTCGGTCTATCGCGCACTGCTCGCGCTGGGAGTCGGCCTGCTGGTGTTCTTTGCCGGTTTGCTCGCCAGCCGCGGGGTGCGGAGTCTGTTCCGGCGCATTTCCCGCCTCGATGAGACGCAGCGGCTGGTCGGTGAGAAGTTGCTGGGCGTTTTTGTCTGGATGGTCGCCGTGCTGGTTGGCGCCGATATGCTCGGCATAGACCTGACGGCATTTGCGGTATTCTCAGGCGCGTTTGGCCTTGCCATCGGTTTCGGCCTGCAAAAGACATTTGGCAACTTGCTCGCAGGGATCATCCTGCTGTTGGATCGATCGATCAAGCCGGGTGACGTCATTGCTGTGGGCGAAGGTACCCGGCGCA
>JANLSP010000296.1:0-3728 GCA_031362485.1 Novosphingobium sp. | reverse complement strand
AACGCCCACGGCACTTCGACCCCGATGGGCGACGAGCTGGAACTGGGCGCCGTGCGCCGCCTGTTCGGCGATGCGATCAGCACGGTTTCGATGAGCTCGACCAAGTCGGCCATTGGTCACCTGCTCGGCGGGGCGGGTGCGGTGGAAGCGATTTTTTGCATCCTGGCGCTGCGCGACCAGATCGTGCCGCCGACGCTCAATCTCGATAACCCGAGTGACAGCTGCGAGGGCGTCGATCTGGTGCCGCATGTGGCGAAAAAGCGCGAAGTGCGTGCCGTGCTCAACAACAGCTTTGGCTTTGGCGGCACCAACGCCAGTCTGGTCATGCGGAAAGTCTGATGACGCGTAGCCGCGGTCTGCTTGCCGCGCTGGCTGTCGCGGTTCTCGGGCTGGCAGTGCTGCTTTGGCCGTGGTTCGGCGCAGGCCCGCTGGCGAAGGACACGGCCTTTGTCGTTCCAGACGGATCGAGTCTGGCCGGCGTTTCCGCCAAGCTGGAGCGCGAAGGGGCGATTTCCTCGGCGAGCGGCTTTCGCCTGCGCGCGCGGCTGTTTGGCGGCGGCGCGCCAATCCGTGCCGGTGAGTTCAACCTGCCCAAGGGGGCCAGCGCCGCCCGAATCCTCACCATCATCCAAGGCGACGAAGTGCTGCGCCGCTTCATCACCGTGCCCGAAGGCATGCCTTCGATCATGGTCTATGAACGGCTGATGGCGCAGCGGCATCTGACCGGCGAACTGACCGTCCCCGCCGAAGGATCGCTGCTGCCCGAAAGCTATGATTTCGAGCGCGGGGAGAGCCGGCAGGGGGTCGTGCTGCGCATGCAGGCGGCGATGCAGCGCACGCTCAAGGAGCTTTGGGACAAACGCGGCTCCGATACTGTGGCCCGGACACCGCAGGAAGCGATAATCCTCGCTGCGATTGTCGAGAAAGAAACCGGCAAGCCGAGCGAGAGAAAGACCGTCGCGGGGCTCTATTCCAACCGCATTCGCCAGGGCATCATGCTCCAGGCCGATCCGACGATCATCTATCCGATCACCCGGGGCAAGCCGCTCGGCCGCCGCATTCGCCAGTCCGAAATTCAGGCTATCAACGACTATAATACCTATGCCATGCTCGGCCTGCCCAAGGGTCCGATCACAAATCCGGGGCGCGCTTCGATCGAGGCCGTGTTGCATCCGGGGAGGACTGACGCGCTCTACATGGTCGCCGACGGCAGCGGGGGACACGCCTTCGCCGCGACGCTTGACCAGCACAATGCCAATGTCGAGAAATGGTTCGCCATCCGCCGAGCGCGAGGGGAGATGTAACCGATGGCAGTGTCACATGTGGACGGCGCGATCGTCGAGGCGACTGTTAGGCTCGCGCGCAAGAAGTTTTCGCAATTCAGCAGCATCGTCATCGCCAGCGACGATGGGCACCGGACCGAACTCGTGAAGTACGTCGCCGAAGCGGGTATCGCCGCGCGGATTCAGCCCGGCGCGCGCGGACGCTTCTATCTCGCCCGGACTCTCGACGTGAAGTCGCTGCACGGGATCAGGCTTGCCGACGGCACCGCCCAGCAGGCGTGGCCGGGTCGCAACGACATGATATTTCTCGGCACCGCGATTGCCGCCGTGGTTTTGATCGCGCTGGTCTTCTTCACCAAGGGTGGAGTCCCACTGCTGGGCGCATTGCTGCTGCCGCTTGGCCTCCTGGGCTATGCGTTCACCCGTTCTTCGATGGCAGAGGCGAAGCGGCAATTCGAAACCGACTTGCTGGCCGCTCCTTCTTCGTCTGATCGATAAAGGCGATGGAACAAATCAGTTGAATGCGCTGTTACGATTTGTGGGGCCACGCTATCGGCGGCTTCGCAACCGCTTGAAGGACAGTCATGCTTAATCGCACCATTCCCGATGTTACCCTGAAGACCCGCGTCCGCGACCAGGCGATCGACGGCCCCAATCCGTTTCGCTGGCAGAATCTCAAGATTCGCGAAGAGTTCGCCGGCAAAAAAGTTGTCGTTTTCTCGCTGCCGGGCGCATTCACGCCGACCTGCAGCAACGAGCAATGCCCGAATTACGAACGGCTCCACGACGTGTTCAAGGCCGCCGGCATCGACGAAGTTTACTGCATCTCGGTCAACGATGCTTTTGTCATGTATCAGTGGGGCAAGAACCTTGGTCTCGAGCGAGTTAAATTACTGCCCGATGGGTCGGGGCATTTCACCCGCCGGATGGGCATGCTGATCGACAAGGATCACGTAGGCTTCGGCATGCGCAGCTGGCGCTATGCAATGATCGTCGAGGACAATAAGATCACCCACTGGTTCGAGGAGCCGGGCATCAATGATCAGGGCAGCGACAGCGATCCCTATGGCGAGACTGCGCCAGAGAAGCTGCTTGCCGCGCTGACCCACGAGCCGGTGGCGGAACACGCCTGATCCGGTTAGGTGCGGGCGGTGGACCCTCAGCTCCCCCCTCAGCCGCCGCCCGCTCCTTTCATCGTAACGGCCGAACTGCCAGCGGACCTGTTGCGCTGGGCCGATGGCCTGCGCCGCGCCCATTTCCCGCCCGAGCGCAACCATCTGGCGGCCCACGTCACGCTGTTCCACGCCTTCGCGCCGAGCCTGCGCGAGGAATTGCGCGGCGTTCTGGCGCAATTGGCGGGTGAATTCTGCGCCCCGGCCGCGCGGATCGAAGGCCTGCTCAATCTCGGCAGAGGCACCGCGGTGGCAATCCGCAGCCCGGCCATGCTGGCGATCCGGGAGGCGATTGCCGATCATTTCCACGGCAGCCTGACCGCGCAGGACAGCCATGCGCCGCGCCTGCACATCACCATCCAGAACAAGGTGGCTCCGCAAGAGGCGCGCAGCCTCCAGGCTGCGCTTGGCCCCGGTCTGGTACCGCGCGAATTCGCCTTCACCGGGCTGGGCTTGCATCTCTATCTGCGTCCGCACTGGCAGGCTCAGGGCGTGTGGCGATTTCGCGGCAAACAGGGTGGTTGACCGCCCCGCGCCCCGTCCCTATGTGCCGCGCCTGCACACTGCGCTAAAAAGCGCGAAGCAGGTGTGGCGGAGTAGCTCAGCTGGTTAGAGCAGCGGAATCATAATCCGCGTGTCGGGGGTTCGAGTCCCTCCTCCGCTACCATTGATTTCAAACGAGAATATTGGATTTTCCGCCTTCCAACTTGGACGCGCCATGCCAGGGGGCAAGGTCAGCCGTCTTCGCGTCTGCTACAGCTTGGCGCAGCACCGCGAATATCGGCCCTTCTGTAAATCGGGGTCGCTTCATCGTCCGTCCTGCTCTCAAGACGGACTCGAACCATTCCTCGATGGAAATCAGCGGGTCACGCCACGCCGGATCGACCGCCCAACTTTCGCAGCAGCGCCGCGCTCACCGGCACCGGATAGTCCAGCAGCATTTGTGCCCGGCCCTTGGCAACGGCATCGATCGATGTCGAGGCAAGGATGCCGCCATCCATCGAATCCCTGACCACTAAATTGAGCGCAGAAAGACCCGGAACACTGAACCGGTCGACTTTGAGCGCCGCGCCATGGCCGTGCACTTTGCCATAATGAGCGCTCACGGCTTCGGGGGTCAGGGCGGCGGCAATGTAGGGCAGATATGCGGGATCGCGGGCGATGACGGCGACGTTGAACAGATTGCCCTTGTCGCCGCTTCTCGCCCAGGCGAGGCGGATCAGGGGCAGCGTCTGCAGCGGATCGGCATCGCCGGGTGGCGCTGGCAAGGCCG
>JANLSP010000287.1:0-2453 GCA_031362485.1 Novosphingobium sp. | reverse complement strand
GAGAAGCGCCTGCTCGATCACCCGCGGTATGGCCCGTCCTTGCGCGACTGGCGCGAGCGACAGGCAATTCGCCGCCCGGCCAAGCTGGCCGCTCTCGGGGCAATGGCGGCGGGCGTAGTGTTCACCGGGCTGACGGTGGGCTGGCCCTGGGTGCTGATTTCGGTCGCTGTATTGACGATCTGCGGCAGCTGGATCTGGACCAGGCCGGAGTAGTCCAACTTTTACAATCTTCCCTATTTCCTGTATGCGAGCATACATCCATATGGAGGTGAAGAGGGGGATACCATGATGAAGAAGTTGATGCTTGCTGCCAGCCTGCTGGCCATCGCCGGCCTTTCGGCACCATTGCTGGCCCACCCCGGCAATCGACCCCACCGGCATCCGCATGGCGCAGCCGGCTGGACACCGGTTCGGGCAGAAATCGTCCGCGATGGGATCGACGCGCTTGCGGCCGATATCAACCGGGCCGACACAAACGACACCATCTCCGAGCGCGAAGCTGCGGACCTGCGCGCACGGCTGGAATCGCTGCGCAGTGAATTCCAGCGGCTGAACAGCAATGGGCTGACTCGCGCCGAACTGGGCGCGCTGGAAAGCCGGACCAATTACATCCGCTCGCGCCTTAACATGGAGCGGGTTGACTGGGACGGTCACGCCGGCTGATCGGCTTGCGACTTGTCATCGGCCTCGCGCACAACTAGTTCGCGAGGGACCATGACAATCACACCACGCACTCTCTACGAAAAAATCTGGGACGCTCACGTCGTCGCGCGCCGTGACGATGGCACCTGCCTGATCTATATTGATCGCCATCTGGTCCACGAAGTGACCAGCCCGCAAGCCTTTGAGGCCTTGCGTGTGTCCGGCCGCAAGGTGCGCCGGCCTGACCTGACCTTGGCCGTTCCCGATCACAACCTGCCGACGACAGCCCGCCGCGACGGCGCTGGCGCGCGAATTGCTATCGCCGACACCGAAAGCGCCGCGCAATTGGCAGCCCTAGAGGCCAACGCCCCGGCCTTCGGCATTCGTTACATCGGCGATGCCGACGCGGAACAGGGCATCGTCCATGTTGTCGGCCCCGAACAGGGCTTTTCCCTGCCCGGCGCGACGATTGTCTGCGGCGACAGCCACACCAGCTGCCACGGCGGGCTCGGCGCGCTGGCTTTCGGCATCGGCACCTCAGAAGTCGAACATGTACTGGCGACGCAGACGCTGCTGCTCAAGCAGTCCAAAACCATGGAAGTGCGCGTCGAAGGCGAACTGCCTCCCGGCGTCAGCCCCAAGGATCTGGCGCTGCACATCACCGGCGCAGTCGGCACTGCGGGGGGGACGGGCCACGTCATCGAATATCGCGGCAAAGTCTTTGAGGACATGTCTATCGAAGGCCGGCTGACGGTGTGCAATATGAGCATCGAGGCCGGCGCACGCTCCGGCCTGATCGCGCCCGACGAGACGACTTTCGCTTACCTCAAGGGTCGCCCCTATGCGCCAAAAGGCGCTGAGTGGGATAAAGCCGTGGCCTGGTGGAATAGTCTGGCGACTGATGCCGGCGCAAAGTTCGACAAGTCCATCGTCATTCAGGCTAGCGACGTCCAGCCGACCGTGACCTGGGGCACCAGCCCCGAAGACACCGTCGCCATCGGCGGCGTGGTCCCCTCGCCTGAAAGCTTCGCCGACGCGGGCAAACAGGACGCGGCCCGCATCAGCCTCCAATATATGGGCCTGACACCGGGCACGCGGATGCAGGACATCGAGGTCCAGAACGTCTTCATCGGCAGCTGCACCAACAGCCGCATCGAAGACCTGCGCGCGGCGGCGGCGGTGCTGAAAGGCCGCACGAAGGCGGCAGGTGTGAAATGGGCCATCGTCGTTCCTGGCTCCGGTTTGGTGAAAGCGCAGGCCGAAGCCGAAGGGCTGGACAAGGTGTTCACCGACGCCGGCCTCGAATGGCGCGAACCGGGCTGTTCGGCCTGCCTGGGCATGAACCCCGACAAAGTCCCGCCCGGTGAGCGCTGCGCGTCAACCAGCAACCGCAACTTTACAGGGCGTCAGGGACCGGGCGCGCGGACGCATCTGGTGAGCCCGGCGATGGCGGCGGCGGCGGCGGTTACGGGACGGCTGACGGATGTGCGGGAATTGGTGGGGTGAGTTGGTGGAAGTTCGGCAAGGGCGGCAAGTTCGGAGCGCTCGAAATCCTGCAAGGGGCAGAGTGGGCATGTAGTAGCTGCGAAAGACCGCACAGGGGCATGATCGATCTCGCACCCGACGCACCTGATCCGTGGAGCGGCAGCCCAGAGCATGAACCGAACTCAGCGCTGCGCCTCGAAGGTGATTTCCTCTCCGACGATTTCTGTGTGATAGAAGGCATTCATTTCCTGGTCCGCTGCGTCATCGAGATTCCGGTCCACGGTCTTGAACAGAAGTTCGGCTTTGGTTGCTGGGGTAGCCTGTCG
>JANLSP010000257.1:0-2579 GCA_031362485.1 Novosphingobium sp. | reverse complement strand
ATCATCGAAGTCGATCAGCCGGTCGATTCGCCCTCTGGCGAAGTGATCAACAAGCTGCGGCTCGCTTTTGTGTGGATCGGCGATGTGCAATACGAGCTGATCCAGGCCGTCACCGATCCGCTGGGCATCTATGCCAATTGCCAGTCCAACGGCGGGCCGCTGCGCTTCCACCAGATCTGCATGCGGATCGAGGGAACCTGGGAAGGCTTCCTCGATCGCGTCAAGGCGCAGGACCTGCCGCTGGTGATGTGGCGCGATATGGGCGGGGATAATCTCAAGTTCGCCTATCTCGACGCCCGCTCAACGCTTGGGCATTATCTCGAATACACCTGGATGACTGATACCGCCTGGGATCAGATCAGGGGGATGTGAGGATTAGCAAAATGACCTTCCAGAAACCGAACATCGACCTCCTCCCTCGCCACCCGATCATCATCGGCGACGCGCGCGAGGAAGCCGGCAGCGGCGAGCTCATGGCGCATATCTATCCCGGCACCGGCACGGTCACCCGCGAGATCCGTATGGCCAATGCCGATGATGTCGACCGCGCGGTGGCCTCTGCCCGCGCCGCATTCCCCGCCTGGCGCGCCATGCCGGGTGATCAGCGGCGCAACATGTTCTTCAAGCTCGCCGCGCTGTTCGAAGCCAAAAGCGCCGAATTCGCACCCAGTCTGGTTGCCGAGAACGGTTCGACTTCGGCCTACGCCCCCTACATGGGCTATGATGCGGCGCAGAAGTTCCGCTATTTCGGCGGCTGGTGCGACAAAATCCACGGCCGCACCATCCCGATGTGGGGCGGACCTGCGCATGACTATGTAAGCTATGAGCCCTATGGCGTCGTCGGGGTAATCATCCCGTGGAACGGGCCGCTGTTTGCCGCGACCATGGTCATGGCCCCGGCGCTGGCTGCCGGCAATTGCGTGGTGCTGAAATCGCCTGACCTCGCGCCTTACTCGGCGATGATGCTGGCTGAGGTGATCCGCGAGGCTGGTTTCCCTCCCGGCGTAGTCAACATGATCACTGGCGCGGCAGATGCGGGCGAGGCGATGGTCGCGCACCCCGGCATCGACAAGATCGAATTCATCGGCTCGGGCAATACGGCGAGGAAGGTGATGGCCAGCGCGGCGCAAAGCCTCAAGCCGGTCGGGCTTGAACTCGGCGGCAAGTCGGCGGTGATCGTGTTTGACGATGCCGATCTGATGTCAGCAGCGAAATTCGGCATGTCGGGCGCGGTTGCGGCCAATGGCCAGGGCTGCGTCAATGGCACGCGGTTGCTGGTGCAGCGCGGGATTTACGATGCCTATCTGCAGACCCTCTCTGCGATGGCAGCGCATGTGCCCTGCGGCGATCCGCTTGATCCCGGCACAGTGCTTGGTCCGGTAATCTCCGAAACGGCAATCAACCGCATCCTTGGCATGGTCGAAGGCGGGGTGAAGGAAGGCGGCCGCATTCTGACTGGCGGCACCCGGCTCGGCGGAGATCATGCCGGGGGCTATTACCTGCCCGTCACGGTCCTCGCCGATGTCCCGAATGATAGCTTCATCGCCCGCAACGAAGTGTTCGGCCCGGTGCTCGTCGTCACGCCCTTCGACACCGATGACGAAGCCATCGCGCTCGCCAATGACAGCGAATATGGCCTTGGCGCCTATGTCCACACGCAGAACCTTCGCCGCGCGCATCATGTCACCGCCCAGCTTCAGGCCGGGATGATCCACGTCAACGGCTCGGGCGAGGCGATGCAGCCCAATTGCCCGTTCGGCGGCTGGAAGAAGAGCGGCCACGGCCGGCTCGGCGGCATTGAGGGCTTGCAGGAATTCATGCAGCCCAAGAACATCTGGATGAGCCTGAAGGAACCCGAAGCATGACCGAATTGCTCGAACCTGCCGAACGCTCGGCACGCGGCGCGGCGTTGCAGGCCAAAGTCTATGGCCAGGCGGCCCCGGCCCCGCAGACCCCGTGGGAAGCAAGCATCCGTGATTTCGTCTATGCCGAAGTGTGGAGCCGTCCCGGACTCGATCTGCGCGCGCGCTTCCTCATCGCCGTGGCGGGCGCGGCGCTCTGCCGCTATCCAGATCACTCGATCGACGGCGTTGTTCGCGCCGCGCTGCGCACCGGGGAACTCAGCCTCGCCGAACTTCGCGAAGCGGCTCTGCACCTCGCTGTCTATGGCGGCTGGGGCACGGGTGATCTGATCGACAAGGCCGCGACCCGCGCCGCCGAGGCGCTAGGTCTGCCCCCTGCCCCGCGCCCACCGATCCGCGCCGAGGCATGGGATCCTGACGAGCGCACCGCGCATGGCGCCGCTGAATTCGTGAAAGCCATGACCTTTCCGGGCAGTCCCTCGATCAGCCCATATCTGGAGGCGATCAACAATTTCGTCTTCGGCGAGATGTGGGGCCGCGAAGGGCTCGACCAGCGTTCGCGCCGCTGGCTGACCCTGGTGGGCGTGGCGGAAAGCTGCGCGGTGATTCCGATTGGCAGCCACTTCCACGCCGCCATGGCCAGCGGGAATTGCACGGGCGCCGAACTGCAGGAGTTCGTCCTGCAATACGGCACCATCGCGGGCTGGCCCAAGGCCT
>JANLSP010000019.1:0-18167 GCA_031362485.1 Novosphingobium sp. | reverse complement strand
GCCGAGCTGGCGGTGGTGTCCGATATCGTGCTGGCGGCAGACACCGCAGAATTTGCCGATCTGGCCCACTTCCCCAATGGCACCGTGCCGGGCGACGGAGTGCACACGATCTGGCCGATGTTGCTCGGCCCTAACCGGGGCCGGTATTTTCTGCTGACCGGCGAGCGCATCGGCGCAGACGAGGCGAAGCGGCTGGGCGTGGTCGCCGAAGTGCTCGCGCCGGACCTGGTACTGCCGCGCGCGCGCGCGCTTGCCGAGGGCATGGCGAAACACAGCGCGGCGGCGCTGCGCTATACCCGCGCGCTGCTGGTGCGCGAACTACGCCGCCGCATGTTCGATGAACTCTCGAGCGGCCTCGCGCACGAGGCCTTGGCGACATTGGTGCGGTAGGGGCGCCGACTACCCTTAAGCTACGTATTCGGCAGCCGTTCTAACCCCGGATATGCAGGGGATAGTGGCCGATGCAGCGCTATGATTTCGTGGTGCTGGGCAGTGGCCCCGCCGGGCGGCGCGCAGCAGTGCAGGCTGCGAAGCTTGGCAAGAGCGTGCTGGTGATCGATGATCGCGACCGGGTCGGCGGGGTATCGGTGCATACCGGCACTATTCCCTCAAAGACCCTGCGCGAGACTGTTCTCAATCTTTCGGGCTGGCGCGAACGCAGCTTCTATGGCCAGTCCCACCGGGCGAAGCAGCATATCTGCGCTGATGATCTGGCCGCCCGCCTGGGCAAAACGCTGGAGCACGAGATTGCCGTGCAGGAGCATCAGTTCGCCCGCAACGGTGTGCGCGTGGCAAGGGGGGCGGGGCGGTTTGTCTCGCCCAACCGCATTGCCATTGCCGGCCGCGCAGGCAACCGCGAGGGCGCCGTGCTGGTCGAGGCCGACAAGGTGCTGATCGCAGTGGGAACCGCGCCGCACCGCCCGGCCTCCATTCCCTTCAACCAGACCAATGTCCTCGACAGCGACGATTTCATCTCTGCGCCGCGTCTGCCGCGCAGCCTCGCGGTGGTTGGCGCGGGTGTGATCGGACTCGAATATGCGACGATCTTCAGTGCGCTCGACGTACCCGTCACGCTGATCGAGCCGCGCGGCAACTTTCTCGAATTCATGGACCGCGAGATCGTCGATCACCTGGTTCACCTGATGCGTGACCGGGGCATGGGCCTGCGCATCGGCGGCGAAGTGCGCGAAGTTCGTTTTTCTGCCGACGGATCACCGGTCTGCATGCTGTGCGACGGGCGGCAGGTTGCTGCCGACATGGTGCTCTACACCGCCGGGCGGGTGGGGGCGACCGCGGAGCTGGGGCTGGAAGCCTGCGGGCTGGAGGCCGACGCGCGCGGGCGGCTCGCCGTCGATCCCGTCACCTATCAGACCCGGGCGCCGCATATCTACGCCGCCGGTGATATCATTGGCTTTCCCAGCCTTGCCGCGACATCGATGGAGCAGGGCCGGGCAGCGGCCTGCCACGCCTTCGGCGCCGCCATGCCGGCGGGCGAACAGGCCTATCCGATAGGCATCTATGCCGTGCCAGAACTGTCTTCGGTGGGTCAGACCGAAGAGCAGGTGCGCGCGGCCGGCATTGCCTATGAATGCGGCACGGCGCGGTTTCGCGAAACATCGCGCGGGCATATCATGGGGCTGAGCGCGGGCATGCTCAAGTTGATCGTCGAGATCGCGACGCGGCGGGTGCTGGGCGTCCACATCATCGGCGAAGGCGCGACCGAACTGGTCCACCTCGGCCAGGCGGTGATCAATCTGGGTGGCACCATCGACTATTTCATTGACAACAGCTTCAACTATCCCACGCTTGCCGAAGCCTACAAAGTCGCCGCGCTCGATGCTTGGAACCGGCTGGGGCGTTACGAGACCGCGCTGAAGGCGCTCAACGGGGGCAAAGCGGAGGCGGCCTGATCAGGCCGCCAGATAGCCCGCCAGCTTGGGCACTTCGGCGAGCGCCCGCAATGCGTCGTTGAGATGGGTGCAGCCTTGCGTGCCGCGCAGGTTCTCGAGCACCGCGTCGCGAACTTCGTGCAGCGAACGCCCGATCAGGCGCTGGGTGTTGTGGATTGCGCCTGGGCATTCGCCAAACGGCAGGATCCGCGCTTCGGGCTCCAGTGTCAGCAATCTGGCGCTGGCAAGATCGGCGGTTGCGGAAATGTTGTATTCGTGGATTGCGCCACGCCCGCCGGACTTGCGCCTGACGCTGTCCTGAAAGGCGGCCTCGATGCGGATCAGCCCGGCGGCCTCATCGCGCTGGACTTCGATTCGGCGCGCGCGCCGGAAGCCGGGACCATCGGCTTCATAAAGCTCGTGCCAGCCTTCCGGATCGGCGGGATTGCGAACATCGCCTGCATCAGCCCCGCCGACGCTGCCGTGCGAGCCGCGGCCGGTCACACCGCTGTTGCCCTCGGCAAGTCCCCAACAGATGTTGACTCTTTCGGCTATCATCTTTTCGAATTCTTCGGGCTTGAACCGGCTGCGCATGCGCTCGACCCAGTCTTCTTCCCAGTGCGACCAGGCAGAGGCAGAGACCAGCGCCGTGCCCGAAATATCGTCAAGCGGAAGGTAGATCGGCATCCCTTGCGAGATCAGCTCCGGCATAGTCTCCTTGATGAACAGTCGCAGGTGATTGCCGCCGCGCACGCCGACCAGACTGTCGAGCCCGTCAGGCGCGGGAGTGGCCACGATCGAGGTGATGGTCTTGTCTTCGGCCAGCCTGGCCTGGAATTCCGCCGCGTCGAGAACTGCGCCGGCGCCGCCTCCCGCGGGAGTGCGATAGTCGCGGCAACGACCGACAAACAGGCGCCCACCGGCCTCTCCATCGGGCCAGCAGACGTCGATCGACATGGTGCGGCGAACCGAATTGGCAGAGCGCGGCGGGGCCGGATTGGCGGTGTTGCGCAGCGGCGGCGGGACGGTGTCAGTGGTCATGGGAAAGGCTCTGACACTTTCACCAGCAGCTTGCCAACAAAAGAATTGCCGACAGCGGGCTAATTGGCCACCGGGTCGAGCACTACCACCGGGATCTGCCGGTCGGTGCGTGACTGATAAACGTCGAAGTTGGGCCAGTGTTTGACTGCCTCGGCCCAGATCACCTCACGCTCGGGGCTTTGCGCGGTGCGGGCAATCGCCTTGAACTTGTTGGCCTTGACCTGCACATCGACCTCCGGGTTTTCCTGCAGAGAGAGATACCACATGGGGTGGCTTGGCGATCCGCCCTTGCTGGCGATGATCGCATAGCTGTCGCCGATCTTGGTGCAGATGATCGCCCGGGTGCGCTTCTCGCCCGATTTGCGCCCGGTGTAGGTGAACAGCAGCGCAGTCACACCGTTCCAGATATAGCCGACTTCGCCATTGGTTTCCTGATAGCGGCGCACATGCTCGTCGCCGATGAGGGTGATGTCGGTGCCGATGTCCGATTGGCGTGGTTGTTCGCTCATCGTCTTATCCCTTTAGCCTGACGGTGACAGTGTCCATGCCCCGGTGGTCAAGCCCCCGGTAGCGCGGTTTGGGCTTGTCGGGATCGAGTCGCATCTTGGGGAAGCGGTCCATCAGGCCGCTGATCGCGACGATCATTTCCTGTCGCGCGACATCCATGCCCAGGCACCGGTGCGGGCCGAAACCAAAGCCCATCTGGTGGCTCTTGTCGCGATAGATATCGTACTTTTCGGGATCCTTGAACTTTTCGGGATCATGGTTCGCCGCGCCCAGACACATGTCGACCCGCACGCCGGCGGGGACCATCACGCCTTCGACTTCGGTATCTTCGGTGCACAGCCTCGGGAACACCGGATCGGTGGCGCGCCAGCGCAGCCCTTCTTCCACTGCCTGGTCGAGCAGGCTGCGGTCTTTCACGCAGTCTTCCCAGAAGTGGTAATTGTTCATCAGTGCATCGATGGTGATGCCCATTTGCCGCCACGTGGTGCCGCCACCGGCGAAGATCGCGAGCTTGGCATAACCGAAGATCTCGTCCTCGGTGAGCGGGCGCTTGGTGCCGTCCTCGTGGGTGATCTCGCTGTCGATCAGTCCGGCGATCAGGTTGTCGCCGCGCTGACGGGTGTTTTCCGAAATGAGGTCGCGCAGCTTGGTATCGACCCAGGCGCGCGCCTCGGCGCTTTCCTCCGGCTTCAGCTTGTGCGCGCCGAATGTGCCGCGATCAAGCTGGTAGCGGAACTCCAGCACGTCTTCGCCTTCCAGCCCCACCGCGCGGGTAATCGTTGCCATTGGCATCCGCGCGCAAAGCTCGAAATTGAGATCGACCGCATCCTCGTCGAGCAGCCGGTCTAGCAGTGCATCGGCAGTTTCGTGCACCCAGCGCTGGTTCCACCAGCTCAGGACCTTGGGGCGCTTGAACAGCGGCTGGGCAGCCGAGCGCAGACGCTTGTGCTCCTTGCCGACCATCATCAGAATGTTCGTGCCGATCGAGGCGACCCCGGGGCTTTCCTTGTAACCCTCCGAGGAAAAGATCAGGTTTTCGCGAAAGCCGATCTCGCAGGCGCGGTAGGTGAAGAAGGTATATTTCTCGCGCTTGATCGGCGAGAATTCTTGTTCTTGCACGCCGAGCAGCGTGCGCAGCGAGCCTTTCTGCACGGCGGCCCTGTCGCGCAGATCGTTCATCGCCTCGGTATAGTCGGTATCGATATCGATGCCGGTATTGGCCGTCTGCGTGTTGACGTCGAACATTTCCGCATAACGCGGATTGTCCGACATCAACGAGGCCAGCGCGTTCGAATTGCCTGTCATCGGGCAAGTGGCCATGGGGTTATCCTCCAACCTTGCGGCCGGCGGTGAGTCCGCCGTCAACGGGCAGGTTCACCCCGGTGATGTTGCAGGCGAGGTCGCTGGCGAGAAACATCGCCGCGCCGGCGGTGTCCGCCGGATCTATCGCTCGGCCCAGCGGGTGCATCTTGCCCATACTGGCGAGGATCATGTCTTTGTGCGGCGAATCCGGGTTGAGATCGCCATAATTGGTCAGCATGCCCGCCGGGCAGACCGAATTGACCCGAATGCCTTGATCGGCAACTTCGATTGCCAGGGTGCGGGTGAGGCCCACAACCGCTGCCTTGGTCGTGCCATAGAGCACCCCGCCATAGCCGATCAGCCCGGATACCGAGGCGGTGTTGATAATCGCGCCGCCGGAGCCCTGTTTGTCGAACTGGCGGATCGCCGATTGCGCGCCGTAGATCACGCCGTTGATGTTGACGTCCTCGACCCGGCGCATCTCGTCGTCGGGCAATTCGGTCAGCGGCCGCAGTCCGCCGCCGCCCGGGCGCGAGGATACGGTGATGCCGGCGTTGTTGTAGATCACGTCGAGGTGCCCGAATGTTTCGACCGCGAGCTGGACGGCCGCTTCGACCTGTGCCGGGTCTGCGACATTGCAGGCAATTGCTTTGGCAGCGCCCTGCGGCGCGCCGGCGAGGCGGACTGATTCCTCGGCTTCGGGCAGGTTGATGTCGGCCGCGATGACCTTGGCGCCCTGTTCGGTCCACAATTTCACCGCCGCGCGGCCAACGCCAGAGCCCGCACCGGTAATAACCGCGACCTTGCCTTCAAGCATTCCCTGCATCTGTCGATCCTCTCTATGCCCTCTCCCCGTCGGGGAGAGGATACGAAGGCTTTGCAGCTTGGCTGCATAGCCGAAGTTGGAGAGGGGTTTCAGTCCCCTCCAACGCCTGTTCCCCTCTCCAAGCTTCGCTAGCTCCTTACGGAGCAAGCTTCGCTATCCTCTCCCCGCCGGGGAGAGGAGAAATCAGATTCATGCGCCCAAGTTGAATGTTGTAATCATCTGGAACTCGCGCAAGCCTTCGACTCCTCGCTCGCGCCCGAGGCCGCTCATCTTGATTCCGCCGCCGCTGGCATAGCTGCTCATCACCGCGCCGTTGACGTTGACCACGCCGGAGCGGATTTTTAGCCCGGTCTGGAAGGCCGCCACTTTGTCCGCGCCTGTAACCCAGGCGGAAAGGCCAAACTTGGAATCGTTGGCCATGGCAACCGCATGGTCGAGATCCTTGTAGCCGATCACGCCGACGACGGGCCCGAAGATTTCCTCTTGCGCGGCGGGGTTGGCATTGTCGGGCAGGTCGAGAATGGTCGGCTCAAAGAAGAAGCCCTTGTCCAGCCCTTCTGGCCGCTTGCCGCCGGCGACGATGCGGCCGCCCGCCGCAACTGCTGCTGCGGTGAAATGCTCGCAGCGTGCGCGTTGCCCTGCGCTGATCACCGGGCCGAGCTGGGTTTCGGGATCAGTTGCCACGCCGATCTTCACATTGGCCACCGCAGCAGCCATCATTTCAAGCACTTCGTTCTTGCGTTCCTGCGGCACGAAGACCCGTGTGCCCAGCACGCAGCCCTGGCCCGCATGCGAGGTGCAGACCTGATACCCGTGTGCGCCAGCGCGCTCGGCTGAATCGGGCAGGAAGATCGCCGCCGACTTGCCGCCCAGCTCGAGCACAAGGCGTTTCAGGGTGGGCGCAGCCTGCTCGGCCACTTTCGCGCCGACCACGCATGAGCCGGTGAACGAGACGAGATCGACGCGCGGGTCGGTCGTCATCAGCTGGCCGCCATCCAGCCCCTGTTCGAGGACGACGTTCATCACGCCCTTGGGCAGACCCGCCTCGTCGGCGGCCTCGGCAAAGATCAATGCCGAAAGCGGCGTCAGCGGATTTGGCCGCAGCACCACCGAATTGCCCGCCATTAGCGCAGGGATCACCTTCCAGAAGGCAGTGTAGAACGGCACATTGTAGGCCGAAATTGCCGAAACTACCCCGAGCGGGCGATAGAGCTTGAGGCTCTGCACGGTGAAATAGGGATTGACCCGCTCATGCAGCGGCAGCGGGTTCTGGTCGAACTCGGGCAGGCTCAGGAACATGTCGATGATTTCGTCGGTCATGCGCTGCGGCGCGTGAACCTGCGCACCCATAACGGTTGAATTGACCGGGCAGCCCGCCTCGGAAATCGCCAGTTCCTTGAGCGTGTCGGCGCGCTTCTTCAACGCCTCCGAATAGCGGCGCATCGCCTCGGCGCGGCTCTTCATTGTCAGCCCGCTCCATGCGCCCGAATCAAAGCTGGTGCGGGCAGCGCCGATGGCGTTGTCGACTTGACCAGCAGTCACGCTGGCAATTTCAGCAACGACCGATTCGTCCGAAGGGTTCTCGACGACAAAGCGCGCGCCTTCGCCAGCGACAAAGGCTCCGTCGATATAGCCGGTGTGTTTCAGGGGGACTCTCCAAAAATTCGCTATTTCGAACTAGTATTCGATTTGTGCGACGTTAGCCAATCTCTGCTAGCGCGTCAATTGCGGGTTTGCGGCAATCTCAATCCGGTATCAGGCCCAGATTTCCTCGTCGGTTGGCACCGCCTTGCCCTCGATAACCTTGCCAATGCGGCTGACGTTCATCAGGTGCTTGTAGTCGAGGTTTTCCGAAATCGAATTGCCGCCCCATGAGCCGCAGCCCAGCGTCGTCGTCGGGGCAAAGCCGTTGGTCAGCGAGCCGCCGGCGGTAAGCGATGAGGGCTGATTGACCACCAGCCGGCTGATTGGCAGCTCGAGCCCGGCGTGGCGGATGTTGCCCTCGTCATTCGAATGGAGCGCCGCCGAATGCCCGGCGCCTTCGACCAGCAGGTTGGCTTTTGCCTTCTGCACCGCGTCCTCGAACGACTCATATGGCAGGATTGCGATCACCGGGCACAGCTTTTCGCGCGCCAGAATATCGTCCTCGCCCGCGCCCTTCGCCGGCAGCATGATCAGCCGCGCGCTTTCGGGTACATCGATCCCGGCCATGGCACCGACCGCGCGGGCCGAGATGCCAACGACGTCCTTGTTGAGGTGGCCGCCGGGGAAGACCACGTCGCGCAGCGCCTGAATCTGGGCCTCGTCGTCGGTGTACCAGACTTTGCCGGTCGCGGTGAACATGGCGACGGTTTCGTCAAAGGCTTCCTCAGGAGTCAGCACGAACTGCTCGTGGCTGCAGATGATGCCGTTATCGAAGCTCGCGCCCATCACGATCTTGTCGACTGCCGCGCCGAGATCGACACCGCGGTCGATGATCACCGGCACATTGCCCGCGCCAACGCCGAACGAGGGTTTGCCCGAAGAATAGGCCGACTTGACCATCGCCCCGCCGCCGGTGGCGACCACCACGTCGACCGATTCCATCAGCTGCTGGGTCTTGGTGATCGAGCCGTTCTTCACCACCTGGATCAGGTCTTCGGGCGCACCGTGGCTTTTCAGCATGGCGCGATAAGCCTCGGTAAGATGTTCGGCGCAACCTTGCGCCTTGGGATGGGCGGCGAAGATCACCGCATTGCCGGTCTTCAGCGCGAACATGCCGTTGCACATCGGCGTCACCACCGGATTGGTGATCGGCGTCACCGCGCCGACTACGCCCATCGGCTTGGCGACGAAAACCAGATTGGTCGCTGCATCCTCATCGATGATGCCGCGGCTCTTCTTGCCTTTCAGGCTGTTCCAGATCGCCCGGGCCTTGCCCTTCTTCTTGGTGACTTTGTCCTCGAAATTGCCGATTCCGGTCTCGTCGACGGCCATGCGCGCCAGCAGTTCGGCATTGTCATAGACATATTTTCCCATGTCGCGGACGATGGCATCGACCTGTTCCTGGCTGAAGGCCTCGTAAACCGATTGTGCCTTGCGGGCGCGGGCGACCAGCGCGGCGATTTCGGGGTCGAGCGAGGTTTTGCTCTCGGCGTTGGTCATCTGGATATTCATTCTGGCAAATGTCATTTCGAGCCGTGGCCGCACCCATTTTTCCTGCCACATCCAGATCGCGAATCAAAGGCAATCCGGAACCTGCAACGCGCAACTGGCTGCTCTGCGGCGGCGATAGACGGGGTAAGTGTCTGTAGCGGGGCGACTTCATTTGTTCGACTCCCGCCCCGCATAAGCGTAGATTTGCGACACCTATCGGGGGATGGCCAATGAGACGGACTTTGTGCCTTCGTTTGGCAACTGCAGCCATGTTCGCGCTGTCACTGCCATTGCCCGCGCTGGCAGACCCGCCCGGGCCTCCTAAAGTCACGGTGATGCAACCACCCGGCATTGATCTGGCGACGCTCAAGGAAGTGCTGACCGATCCCAAACCGTCGGCAGGCGGTGGAGTGTTGACTGTGGCGGCGCTGGCGATGTGGAGTGCCATCGGCGATGGCATGGCGCATGTCAGAATGTGCCAGGAAGCAAACTCGGCGCTGCGCACCGCGCATCATCAGTTCACCGTTACGGTCAATGTCGTGACAGTCGGCGGTAGCCCGGCATTCAGCTACTCACAGAGCTATCTCGCGGTGGCTGCGGGTGATTCCGTCGCCTACGCACCAATTACAGTGTTCGCCGACGGCACGGTTATCACCGGACAGATCAAATATTGCCCCGGTGCCAAGGCTTGGGGATTGCCCCCCACCGCATTGCTCCCGCCGGCAGCCGGACCCGCACACTTCCGGGCGGGAATACAGCACATCGGCTTTGAAAGCCGCCAAGGCAAGGTCACCATTCGCCTGCCTGAGGACATCCGCGCCGGCGATACGATCAGCGGTACGGTGGTGATCGAGCCGCAGGGTGCAACGAATGAAGAGCGCATGGCCAATGCCGCGACACTGGAAGGCCTTGTGATCGAGATTGACGGAAAGCAGACCCGGGTTGCCGATGGCATGGTGCTGCTGAAGGTGGGATCGGCGGGCGGCATGGTGCCGATCATGCTGCGCGATGCGGTTAACAATCCGGTAAACGTGATGGGCATTGCGGCGACGACCGCCGACGCGCCCGTCCAGCTCCAGCCCCAGCCACAAACCCTGCCACCCGCAGCGCAGGCAGGGCTGCCGCTCACCATTCCCGGAAGCTTCGATGGCAACGCGGCCAACACCACCGCGAGCCTCAACGGCCAGCCAGTTCAGATCATCGCCGAAAGCCCCCGCCAGGCCGTGGTTGATTGTCCGCCCGGCGTGACCGGACCCACAACCTTGACGGTATCAGACCCTGTGGGCACGATGACGGGCAAGACCAATCTGGTCGGACTGTCGCTGTCGACGCCAAGAACCACGCTGATGCGAGGCGAAAAGACGGTCGTGACACTGCGGGTTGCTGGGCTTGAAGGATTGCAGCAAGGTCTGAATGTGGCGGTTCAAGCATCGCCGTCGGTCCGGCTCGAAGGAGGCAATGCGCAGACGGTTGCGATTGACCCCGCAAGGACGTCGGCCGGTGTCGCCGAGCGACGGTTTAACTTGACGATGAGTGCGCCGGGTCCGTTCGATGTCAGCGCACGGTTGCTCGATCCCGGGGAACAGACTCCCACCCCTGCCGCAAAACCGCCGCTGCCTCCGCGCCTGCGCATGGGAATGTAGTTCTAGGGTACGCCTGCCACGAATGTGCTTGATGCTCCGGCTCGCCCGCGCGATGCTGGCGTGAAGACAATAGTTATTGAGGATGCCATGAAAATTTGCCGTTATCAGGAAACCGCGTCCGGCCCGGTGAAGCTTGGGCTCGTGCGCGGAGACATGGTTCATGATGTTACCGCGGTGACGGACAGCCTGCCCTCGGTGCGCTGGCCTTATCCCCCCGGCGATCAATTCGTGACCAACCTCGAATCGCTGCGGCCCGCGATGGAAGCGCTGGCAGACCAGGCAAATCCCATTCCGGTGGCCCGGGTGCTGATGAAATGCCCGGTGGCCAATCCGGGAAAATTTGTCTGCGGCGCGGGCAACCACAAGATTGTGCTGGGCGCAGGCGGCCATCCGCGGCGCATGGGCCTGCTGTTCAAGATGACCAATGCGGCGGCCGGCGAGAGCGATGGCGTGACTTTGCGCTGGCCCGAACGCGTCACCTTTCATGAGGCCGAAATCGCCATCGTCATCGGCAAGGCAGGAACCGAGATCGCCGCGAAGGACGCCCTCGACTATGTCGCGGGCTATGCCATCGGCCTCGACATGACCATGCAGGGCAGCGAGTTTCCGAGCTTCGGCAAGAGCTTCGACACCTACGGCCTGATGGGCCCCTGGCTGACAACCGCGGACGAGATCGCCGATCCCGACAATCTGGCCTATCGCCTGACGGTCAATGGCGAGGAGCGCACGGTCGATACCACTGCCAGTCTGGTTCTCGGCATCGCGGATTTGGTTGAGCATGCCTCTTCGGTCATGACGCTGCATCCCGGTGACGTGATCTTCTCGGGCACGCCGCCTGCCCAGCTCGGGCCGGTGGTGCCCGGCGATGTCATGCACATCGCGATGGACGGTCTCGGCGAAATGACCGTGCAGGTGCGCGGCGGGCCGGGCCGCAAGACTCCGATGGACGGGATGGAACCGGACCAGCCGGCGCTTTGATCATCGCCGGTGGTCGGAGCGCCTGCGCATCAAGATTACCTTGCGGCAAAGGCGTGCTGGAACAAAACGCCTGCGAGCTTTACAATCAGACGCACAGATCGCGAGAGAGTCGCGACGATAGGAGAGAGATATGCCCACCGACGCGCTCGAGAACCCAGCGATCAAGATCATCGACGCCGATACCCATCTCACCGAGCCGCATGACATGTGGACCAAACGCGCGCCGGCCAAGTTCCGCGACCGGGTGCCGCAGGTCAAAATGCACGAAGGCATTCGCAGCTGGATCATCGACGGCGACAAGTCGATCGGCACCGGCGCGCATCCCAACAGCGCGGTGCTGAAGGAAGGCGGCAAGATCCGCGATCTTGACCGCTTCCTTAAAGTGCAGTTCGAGGAAGTCCATCTTGGCTCAAGCTCGGTCAAGGAGCGGCTGGCGGTGATGGACGAGAACGGCATCCACGCGCAGATTGTCTACCCCAACATCCTCGGCTTCGGCGGACAAGCGTCAGCAAAAGTCGATCCCGAATTGCGGCTTATCACCACAAAGATCTACAACGACGCCATGGCCGAAATACAGGAAGAGAGCGGCCAGCGGCTGTTCCCGATGGCGTTGCTGCCGTGGTGGGACGTCAAGGAGGCGGTCAAGGAAACCGCGCGCTGCGCCGAGATGGGCCTGCGCGGGATCAACATCAATTCCGACCCGCACATGACCAAAGATGAAAATGGCAACAACATCCCCGATCTTGGCACCGAGCACTGGTATCCGCTGTGGGAGGTCTGCGAAGACAAGAACGTGCCGGTGAACTTCCACATCGGCGCGTCGGAAACCACGATCGACTGGATGGGTACGCAAGGCTGGCCATCACTCACCCGTGATCTCTATTCGGGCATTCAGGGCGCGATGGTGTTTTTCAACAACGGCAAGACGGTTGCCAATCTGATTTATTCAGGACTGCTCGATCGTTTTGAGAAACTGAAATTCGTCTCGGTCGAAAGCGGCATCGGCTGGGTGCCATTCCTGATGCAGGCGCTCGATTATCAGCTCAAGGAAATCGCCGAGACCAAGAGCTTCAAAAAGAAGCCCTCGGAATACTTCCAGAGTAATTTCTATGGCTGCTTCTGGTTTGAACAAGGCCCGCATCTGGCCGACATGGTCCGTCAGGTGGGCGTTGATAACTGCCTGTTCGAAACCGATTTCCCACACCCAACCAGCCTCTATCCGTTCGACAATCTCGAAGGCCGGCTGGAAGGCTTCACCTATGAGGAACGCGCCAAGGTGCTCAGCCTGAATTCGGCCAAGCTGTATAATATTGCGGTGTAGCGCCAGCCGTTCATTCCATCGGATCGCCGCTGGTGTAAGGAGCCTTGCTATTCAGCCTCGGCTGTCGCCTGGGCGCTGACCAGCAGCTTGTCGATCTTAAGGCCGTCCATATCGACGACTTCAAAGCGCCAACCCTGCTCGTGGAAGTGTTCGCCTTCCTTGGGCATGCGCTTCATGACCGAAAGTACGAAGCCGGCGGCAGTTGCGAACTCGCGGCTGTCGGCCAGCTCGATCCCCAATCGGTCGGCTAGCGCATCGGCGGGCAGTGCGCCGGAGACGAGCAGACTCTTGTCCTCGCGTTCGACCACCATCGGTTCGTCATCCGCGTCCTGGTGGCTGGCGAAATTGCCCACGATAGCGGTAAGCAGGTCGGCCGGGGTCACCACCCCCTCTAGGTGGCCGTATTCGTCATGCACCAGCGCCATGGAAACATCGGATTGCTGCAGGATCCGCAAGGCGTCCATTGCATCGAGCTGGTCCGGAATGATTTCCGCCTTGCGCATCAGGCGTGCAATATTGAGCTTGCGCCCTGCCATCATCGCAGCGAGCACATCGCGCAGCTTGAGCACGCCAACAATGTTGTCGGGCGAGCCATCGGCCACTGGCAACAGCGAATGCGGGCTGTCCTTGATCCGGGCGCGCAGATCATCCTCCCCGGCGCGCTTGTCGACCCAGTCAATTTCGGTGCGCGGGGTCATCAGCTCGCGCACCGGGCGGTCAGCAAGGCGCATGATCCCTGTCATAAGCACCCGTTCCTCTTCCTCGATCGCGCCCGAACGCGTCGCCTCGGCGAAGATCATCTGCAGTTCCTCGGCGGTCACGCCAGGCTCTCCCGCATGGCGAACCCCGGTCAGCCGCAGCAGCAGCGCGGATGAACGGTCCAGCGCCCAGACCACCGGCATGGCAGAGCGGGCGAGCAACAGCATCGGCAGGGCAGCAGCCTTGGCGATGGGTTCTGCAGCGCGCAGAGCAATCTGCTTGGGCACCAGTTCGCCCACCACCAGGCTGCAATAGGTCGTCACGATGATCACCAGAGCGAACCCGACATCGTCAGAATAGCGCCCAGGCAAACCCATGCTGGCCAGCCAGTCGCCCAGCGGCCTGCCCAGACTGGAGCCCGAATAGGCACCCGCGACAATGCCCACCAAGGTGATGCCGATTTGCACTGTCGAAAGGAACTTGCCAGGATCCGCCGCGAGCGCGAGGGCCGCCGCTGCACCCTTGCTGCCGCGCTCGGCCGCCACGCGGAGGCGAGCGGGCCGCGCCGAGACGATGGCCAGTTCGGACATGGCGAACACGCCGTTGAGCAGGATCAGTGCCGCAATAATCAGCACATCGGACCAGGGAGCAGGTATCACGCGATCATGGCTAGCAGCTTTCGCGGCAAAGGCGAAGGGGGGGCGAAGCGGCCCACGCTGAAATCGGCGCGTTCCTGTGCAGTCCGTTCGTCACCTGATTGACAGCGGCGCTGTCAATTGCGCATTCATGTTTACATCCAGATATGGTCGAAACCGGGCAGAAGCCCAATGAAAGGTCGTCCGATGAAAAAATCTCGCCTGCTAGTTGCCAGTCTTGCCGCTGGAGCTCTGTTGACCACCTCGGCCTGCGTGACTGATCCCAACACGGGCGAAAGGAAGGCTTCTCGCACCGCCATCGGCGGCGCTGGCGGCGCGCTGGCTGGCTTGCTGATCGGCGGGCTGATCGGCGGCAGGACCGGCCGCATTGTCGGGGCTGGCATCGGCGGCGTTGCCGGCGGCATCATCGGCTACAAGATGGACCAGCAGATCAAGGAGCTGAAGGAACAGACCGCAGGCAGCGGGGTCGATGTCACCGAAACCGACAACGGCCAGGCGATCCTGGTCAATCTGCCCGATGGCGTGACTTTCGATGTGGCGAGCTACACATTGAAGCCCCAATTTCGCGAGACGCTCGACAGAGTCGCGGACAGCATGGTCAAGTATCCCAACAGCCTGATCGACGTCTATGGCCACACCGATTCGACCGGATCGGACGCCTATAACCAGACCCTCTCGGAAAATCGTTCACGCACCGTGGCGAACTACCTTGCGGCGCGCGGCGTCTCGCAGGCACGCATTCGCAGCCAGGGATTCGGTGAGACGATGCCGGTCGCCGACAACGCCACTGACGATGGCCGCGCGCGTAATCGCCGGGTCGAGATCAAGATCGTGCCGATCAGCGAGGAAGAAGCTCGCGCGGCGCGCTCCGGGACGCAGTAGTCCTAGCGCGTTAATTCCCGCGCCCGGCCCGCCAGCCGCTCCACGGCAGCCGCATGGATTGCGGGAGCCGACGCCAGCACGCCAAAGGCGCGCGGATCCCGCTTGTTGTAATTGAGCGGTCCACCAAATGCGTCGGTGACGGCGGCCCCTGCCTCGCGCGCAATGAGCGCGGCGGCCCCGATGTCCCATTCGTAGCCCCAGCGCAGTGTCGCGACGAGGTCAGCCTCGTCGGCGGCGACCATGGCAATGCGCAGCGCAATCGAGTTGGGTTGGTGAACAGCAACGAGATCAGCATCTTCCTGCGCCTTGATCCGCGCCGGAACGCGCGCTCCGGGTAATGTCAGGCGTTTGCTGGCACTGAGCTTCAAGCCATTACGCAAGCTTCCCTGGCCTGCCTCGCCATGCCAGAATTCACCGCGCGCCGGTGCGCTCAGCATGCCGAGCAGTGGCCGGCCCGCTGAAATCAGCGCGACAGAGACCGCCCAGCCATCGCGCCCATGGATGTAGTCGCGGGTACCGTCGATCGGGTCGACCAACCAGATCAGCCCGCCATCCAGCCGTTCGGGCGCATCGGCGGTTTCTTCCGAGAGCCAGCCCGCTGCCGGTAGCAGTGCGCCCAGTTCACGCTTGAGGAAAGCGTCGACTGCCAGATCGACCGCCGAAACCGGGTCGCCTGGCGTCTTCTCCCAGACCTGCGGGCTGTGCCCTGCGCCCGGCGAGCTTGCCATGGCAAGCTCGCCGCCCGCGCGGACGATGGCCTCAAGTCGGTCGCGATCGATCATTCGGTCACTTTGCCGTTTGCCCTCCACTTTTCAAGTCGCGCGCATTGTGCTTATGCGGCGGCGCACAATTCCTCCCCAGGACATTCCATCCGCAAAAAGGCGATCATCGCAATGAATATCCACGAATATCAGGCCAAGGAACTGCTGACGAAATTCGGCATCGCGATTCCCGCCGGGCATGCAGCGCTGAGCGTCGCCGAAGCGGTTGAAGCGGCCAAGAAGCTTCCCGGGCCTCTTTATGTGGTGAAATCTCAAATTCACGCCGGCGGTCGCGGTAAGGGCAAGTTCGTAGAACTTGGACCCGATGCCAAAGGCGGCGTGCGGCTGTCAAAGAGCATCGAGGATGTGGAGGCCAATGCGAGGGACATGCTCGGCAACACGCTGGTGACGATCCAGACCGGCGAAGCGGGCAAGCAGGTGAACCGGCTCTACATTACCGATGGAGTCGATATCGACCGCGAATACTACCTTTCGATCCTGGTCGATCGCGCGAGCGGGCGCATCGCCATGATTGCCTCGACCGAAGGCGGCATGAGCATCGAGGACGTGGCCCACGAGACGCCCGAGAAGATCGTGACGATCACCATCGATCCCGCTGAAGGCTTCCAGCCGCATCATGGCCGCGCGGTAGCCTTCGGGCTCAAGTTGAAAGGCGATTTCAACAAGCAGGCGCAAGTCCTGGCAAAGCAGCTGTATGACGCCTTCGTCGCGCTTGATTGCGCGATGATCGAAATCAACCCGCTGGCCCAGTGCGGCGACAAGATCATGGTGCTCGACGCCAAGATGAGCTTCGATCCCAACGCGCTCTATCGCCATCCCGATGTCGAAGCGCTGCGCGACGAGACCGAGGAAGACCCGGCCGAGGTTGAAGCCAGCAAGTATGACCTCGCCTACATCAAGCTCGACGGCAACATCGGCTGCATGGTCAATGGCGCGGGGCTGGCCATGGCGACGATGGACATCATCAAGCTCAACGGCATGTTCCCGGCCAACTTCCTCGATGTCGGCGGCGGCGCGACCACCGAGAAAGTAACAGCGGCGTTCAAGATAATCCTTTCCGATCCGGCGGTGAAGGGCATTCTGGTCAACATTTTCGGCGGCATCATGAAGTGCGACACCATTGCCGAGGGCATCATAGCCGCGGCCAAGGACGTAAATCTCTCGGTGCCGCTGGTTGTGCGGCTTGAGGGGACCAACGTGGAGCAAGGCAAGGCGATCCTCGCCAAGTCTGGCCTCGCTATCGTGCCGGCAGACGATCTGGGTGATGCCGCCCGCAAGATTGTTGCGGAGGTCAAGAACGCGGCCTGACCGGGGCGCCGCCCGTCCGCCGGCTTCGGCGCGTTATTCAGATAACCGCCGTTCGGCTGGCCATGGTTGCCGCCCCGGCATTTGGCCTTTGCCTGTTGATCGGAGAGGCCCTGCGTCGCGATTCAGTGCTTGCCAATGGCGCCAAGGCGGTCGCGATTGTCGAAGGTCGGCGCTATGGAACAAGCAGGACCAATGCTCTCGTTTGCAAGGCGCTCATCGGCTACCGGCTCGATGGGAAAGCCTATCAGGGCGAATGGCGCGATTGTCCCGCTGGCAGCACAACCGGCAGCCGTGTAAAAATTGCCTATGACCCGGCTGATCCGGCCGGCGCCTTCGTTGCTGCCGAAGGCCATTGGCGCAGCGGCGACTTGTCGTCACTCCTCATTCTGGCGACCATCTTCCTTTTGGCCTCGGCCGGATACGGAGCTTTTCTGAGGGATTGCCGGCGCGAGACCAAGGATCGCGGGGGCAGAAATTCAGACTAGCCCGTTTTCCTGCGAAATAGGAAAACCAGTTCGTGCGTGCTGCCGTCACCCTTGCGCATGCGCACGGCCACGGTCAGCCGGTCGGCATCCTCGCGCTTGTAGGTCAGCCCGTTGAAATAGAGCGCGCCTTCCTCGCGTGCGATCAGTGGGAAATTGACCGTTTTGTCTTTGTCTTCCCACCCCGTGAGATCGGCATTGAAGTGCTTGAGCCGGACGACCAGACTATCGCCATCAGGCGCGATTTGCATGAATTCGGAAAACATCGTGCCACCCTTGCCATCGGTTTGCACGAATATGCCGGGCATCGCGCCACCAATCGGCGCGGTCCAGACTTCCAGCGATGGAGCGCCGCCGACGCCTTCGCCTTCCCAGGTGCCATGGAGCCAGCCAAGTTCGGAGAGCTCTGCCCTGGGCCGTGGCGCGCCGGGTTCGGCCGCTCGGGTGAGTTGCACCGGGGCATCGATGGCACTTGCGGGGGGCGCAGCGAGCAGCGCGGCGGCGAGAATTGGCACGGTCAGGCGCGGCATGGGCTCTGGCCTCCTTTCCAGATAGACGAACGTGCCAGCCGCATTGCGCGATTTCAAGTCGTGACATGCACCAAAGCAGGGGCTTGACCTTCTTCGCATCTGCGGCAATGGCGCGAATCTGAAATTTAATCGTCCGGCTAAAAAGGACCGCAAGCGATGAAAATTATCGTCCCCGTCAAGCGGGTG